>CAYMSE010000033.1:0-2615 GCA_964392935.1 uncultured Oleiharenicola sp. | reverse complement strand
ACCGCGCCGCCGAGCAGGTCCTCGCCGCGGTAGAGCGCGAGGATCTGGCCGGGCGCGAGCGCGCGCTGGGGCTGGGCGAAGCGCACGCGGGCGGTGCCGTCGGCGGCGGGTTCGAATTCCACCGGCACCCGCGGGTCGCGGTAGCGCACGCGGCATTCGATCCGGCCGGCGGGCACCGGGTCGCCGAGGAAGCTCAGGCTGTGCACGCGGCATTCGTGCGTCCACAGCCCCGGGGCCGCCGGGCCGTCGAACGCCACGAGCAGGGCGCGGTCGCCCGCGCGCTTGCCGACGACGACGTAGGCCTCGCGGTCGGTGTTCGACGGAATGCGGATGCCGCGGCGCTGGCCGATGGTGTAGTAGTGCAGGCCGCGGTGCCGGCCGATGACCTGCCCGTCCGTCGCGCGCACGATCGGTCCGGGTTCCTCCGGGACGTAGGCCCGGAGGAAGTCCGCCATCTTCACCTCGCCGATGAAACAGATGCCCTGGCTGTCCTTCTTGCGCGCCGTCGGCAGCCGCGCGTCCGCGGCGAGGGCGCGCAACGCCGGCTTCGTGAGGTGCCCGACGGGAAAGAGGGCGCGGCGCAGTTGCGCCTGCGAGAGCAGGGCGAGGAAGTAGGACTGGTCCTTGTTCCGGTCGACGCCCTCGAGGAGGGAACAACGGGGCCGGGCGGGATCGCCGGAGTCGATTGTCCGCGCGTAGTGTCCGGTGGCCACCGCGGCGAAGCCCTCGGCCCGGGCGTACTGCGCGAACACGCCGAACTTCATCTCGCGGTTGCACATCACGTCCGGGTTGGGCGTGAGGCCGCGGCGGTAGCCGTCGAGGAGGTAGTCGACCACGAGCCGCCGGTAGTCATGCATGAGGTTCACGACGCGGAACTCGATCCCGATCGCCTCGGCCGTGGCGCGCGCGTCGGCGATGTCCTGCATCCACGGACAATGCCCGAGGACGTTGTCCTCGTTGATCCAGTTCTTCATGTAGGCGCCGACGACGTCGTGGCCCTGCTGCTTCAGCAGCAGCGCGGCGACGGAGCTGTCGACTCCGCCGGACAGGGCGACGAGGATGCGGGTGCGGGCCATGGTGCGCGGAGAGGCAAACCACGAATCCCCGCGGTTGAACACCCATTTTCCGGCGGGCGCGAGGCCGGTCAACCCGTCCGGCGAAGCGCGTGCTTGCCGTGGCGCGGCGCGTGCTGGAGTATGTCCCTTCACCTCCCGCCGTGAATTCCCGCGCTCCCTTCAACCCGGAACAGGCCCACCGCATCGCGCGGGCCTGGTTCACCTCGGCGTCGACGGGCATCATCGAGATGGGCGCGGACTGGACGGCCACGTCGCTTCCGCTGCTGGCGCCGGGCGACCGCGCGTTCGAGTTCACCGACCTGAGCCCGGCCGAGCCGTCGCTCTACGCCGAGGAGGCGGGCTACTACGTGGACGCCGGCGGCCAGGTGGTGTTCATGCTCGATCCCGCGGAGTACAGCTGGATTGATTTCGCCACGATGCCGATCCATGTGGCCGGAGCCTTCAACGGCTGGCAGGACGCGGTGGGCAAGCCGGAGTGGCGCCTGGCACCGGGCGAGCTGAACGGCCGGGCGGTCCTGCTCCTGCGGGTGCCCGCGGGCGGCGTGCTCACGGATCCTCCGCAGCCCTTCAAGTTCGTGACCGGGGACAATCGCTGGCTGTCGTTCCCGCCCGACGCGACCAATGTCGTCTCCGACGGGCAGGGGCACTACAACCGCGTGCTGCATGCGCACCGCACGGGACGCAACCTCTTCCAGTTCGCCACCGCGGCGCCGGTGCTGTTCAACCAGACGTATTCGGTCGTGCACGTGCGGGACGGGCGCGAGGCGCCGAAGACGCGCGTGCGGCTCGGGCGCTTCTTCCACGAGCTGCGCAGCGAGCTCCCGCTTGGCGCGCTGGTGGGGCGCAACGAGACGACCTTCCGGCTCTTCGCGCCGCGCGCCAAGCACGTGCGGCTGTTCCTCTGCGAGAAGCTCGGCGAGCTGGACCAGGCCTACGGCTACGAGCTGGACCGCAAGCTCGAGGACGGCGACTGGCGCGGCGTGTGGGAGGCGCACCTGAACCGCAACCTGCACGGCTGGTACTACTGGTACTCGGTCAGCGGCCCGCACGACGTGTTCGGCCATTTTCATCCCGGCCAGCGCATCCTCGACCCGTACGCGCAGGCGACCGTCGGGCGGGACGGCCCCGGCATCGTGCACGACCCGGCGTGGGTCGGCCGCGGCGACCGCACGTTTGCGACGCCGGCGTGGCAGGATCTCGTCATGGTCGAGGGGCACGTGCGCGACCTCGTGGCGCACGCGCCGCTGCCGCTCACGGCCGACGAGCGGCTCGGCGTCACGGGGCTGCGGAAATGGATCGAGAGCCCCGACTGCTACCTGAAGAAGCTCGGCGTGAACTGCGTGGAACTGCAGCCCGTCCAGCAGGCGGACAACCTGCGGCGCGAGGAGTACTTCTGGGGCTACATGCCGGTGAACTACTTCGCCCCGTCCAGCAGCTACGCGCTCGAGGGCCCGAAGGCCTCGCAGGTGAAGGAGCTGCAGGAACTCGTCGCCGCCTGCCACCGCCAGGGGATGGCGGTCGTGCTGGACGTGGTGTACA
>CAYMSE010000032.1:0-3192 GCA_964392935.1 uncultured Oleiharenicola sp. | reverse complement strand
TGTAGCGCTGGATGTGGTTGATCGAGAGGTTGGTCGCCACGGTCTTGAGCCAGCCGCCCGCCGTCGGGCTGGTGCGGAGGTTGTCGAAATGCTCGTGCGCCTTGATGAACACTTCCTGCGCAATATCCTCGGCCTGCGTCTCATTGCCGATGAGACGCACCGCCGTGGAATAGACCATGTCTTGGTAGTTGCGCATGAACGTGGTGAAGTCGATCGGAGGGCTCACGCCCGCAGGGGAAGCTTGCACTGGGAGATCTTCATTCACGTTCATAACACCGCACGCCGGCATCCGGTTGCAGAAACCTACTGCCACGCAAGCCCCGCTGCGCCAAGTCCATAAGGCAAAACCCCGGACCGCCCGGGAAAGTCGCGCCCCGCACCTCGCTAAACAGCCGGATTAGCCGCGCCGATTGTCGCCGTCCGCATGGTCGCTGCCCTTGCTAATTTATGACACTGGGCGACACTCCGCGCAAAAACGCCCCATGTCCGAATTCCTCCCTCCCGATCCCAAAATCGAAGCCGCCGTCAAGGCCAAGGGCGAACAGCTCTTCGCCCTCATGGACCAGCAGCCGCCCCCGGCCCTCTTTTCCAAAAAGGGCGCCTACGCCCGCCTGATGGAGTGGTCCATGAAGGACCCCGCCTTCAAGACCCAGCTTTTCCGCTTCGTCGACGTCCTCCCCTCCCTCAACTCCTCCGGCGAAATTGTCCGTCACCTCCAGGAATACCTCGGGGACAAGGCGGTTGAACTCAACCCCGCCCTCAAGGCCGGCCTCGCCGCTTCGTCGTTCGCACCCGCGCTCGTCGCCGGGCCCGTGAAGGCGCAGATTGTCGACATGGCCGGCCAGTTTGTCGCCGGCGAGACGGGCGAGGACCTCATCAAACAGATCCGGAAGAACATCAAACTCGGCATCGCCACCACCATCGACCTCCTCGGCGAGACCGTCGTGAGCGACGCCGAGGCCGACATCTTCCTCCGGCGCAATCTCGAGATCCTCGACTCGGTCTCAAAGTTCTATGCGCAGTCGCCCGAGCCGTGTTTCTCCGACCTCGGCCCCGACCACCGGCCGCTCCCGCGCCTCAACCTGTCGGTCAAGGTCTCCGCGCTCACGCCCGACGTCCACCCGGCCGACCCGGAGAACTCCATCACAGCCCTCAAGGAACGCCTCCGCCCGATCCTCCGCCGCGCCGCCGCGGTCGGCGCGCTCGTGAACTTCGACATGGAGAGCTACAAGCTGAAGGACCTCACGCTCGCGCTCTTCAAGTCCATCTTCGAGGAGCCCGAGTTCGCCCAACAGCCCGCCATCGGCATCGCCCTGCAGGCGTACCTGCGCGACAGCGAGCAGGACCTCCGTGCCCTCGTCGCCTGGGCCCGCGCGCGCCGCCGCCCGCTCAACATCCGCCTCGTGAAGGGCGCCTACTGGGACTACGAGACGATCCTTGCCCAGCAGCGCGAGTGGCCCGTGCCGGTCTGGTCGAAGAAGCCCGAATCCGACGCCAACTACGAGAAGCTGACCGTCTTGCTGCTCGAGAACGCCGACCTCGTCACCGCCAACTTCGCCTCGCACAACGTCCGTTCCTGCGCCCACGCCATCGTGCAGGCCGAGCGCCTCGGCGTGCACCCGAAGCACTACGAATTCCAGGCACTCTACGGCATGGCCGACGAGCTGAAGGCCGCGCTCCTCCAGCTGGGCCACCGCGTCCGCGAATACAGCGCCATCGGCGAGCTGCTCCCCGGCATGGCCTACCTCGTGCGCCGCCTGCTCGAGAACACCTCCAACGAGGGCTTCCTCCGCATCAAGAACATGGGCGAGGCCACGAAGGAGCAGCTCCTCGGCAACCCGGTCGAGGCGCTCCGGACCGCCGCCGAGCCGCTCGCGCGCCCGCCGCGCCCCGCCGGCACGTTCGTCAACGCCGCCAACACCGACTTCGCGCAGGCTGCCAACCGCGAGAAGCAGCGCGCGGCGCTCAAGCACTTCGAGACGACGCAGCTGGGCAAGAAATGGCCCGTCATCATCAACGGCCGGAAGATCACCGACCGGCCGTTCCTGCCCTCCGTCAATCCGGCGCGTCCCGCGCAGGTCGTCGGCTACTGGGCCAAGGGCACGGTGCAGGACGCCGAGGATGCCGTCGCGGCCTCCGTCGCCTTCTTCCCGCAGGGGCGCGCCACGCCGGTCGCCGACCGCGCGCGGATGCTCGAGCGCGCGGCCGACCTCATGGAGTCGCGCCGCCTCGAGATCAACTCGCTCCTCATCCTCGAGGCCGCCAAGCCCTGGGTCGAGGCCGACGCCGACACCTCCGAGGCGATCGACTTCCTCCGCTTCTACGCGGTCGAGATGCGCCGCATGGCGAAACCCGTCGTCACGCAGCGCGTGCCGGGCGAGCACTGCGTGCAGCAGTGGACGCCGCGCGGCGTCGGCGTGTCCGTGGCGCCGTGGAATTTCCCGCTCGCGATCCGGACCGGCCTCACCGTCGCGCCGCTCGTCGCCGGCAATTGCATGATCATCAAGCCGGCGCGCCAGACCTCGATCATCGGCGCGTTCCTGATGGACATCCTCACGACGGCCGGCGTGCCGGCCGGCGCGCTGCACTACCTGCCCTGCTCCGGCGCTGACGCCGGCGCGCACCTCGTGGCGCATCCGAAGGTGGACTTCATCGCCTTCACCGGCTCGCGCGAGGTCGGCCTCGGCATCTGGGCGGAGGCCGGCCAGACCAGGCCCGGCCAGTTCAACCTCAAGAAGGTCGTCTGCGAGATGGGCGGCAAGAACGCCATGATCGTCGACAACGACGCCGACCTCGACGAGGCGATCCCGGCGTGCCTCTACAGCGCGTTCGGCTTCGCGGGCCAGAAATGCTCCGCCCTCTCGCGCCTCATCGTGCTGGCGGAGGTCTACGACCGGTTCGTCGAGCGCTTCCTCTCCGCCTGTCCGACGATCCCCGTCGGCGATCCGTCGCTGCCCGGCACCGTCGTCAACCCGGTGATCGACGAGGCCGCGCAGAAATCGATTCTCGGCTACATCGAGGCCGGCCGACAGGAGTGCAAGCTCGCCTGGCAGGCGAAGCTCCCGCCCGAGGCCGTCGCCAGCGGCGGCTACTACGTGCCGCCGACTGTCTTCACCGACTGCAAGGTGACGCACAAGATCGTCCGGGAGGAAATCTTCGGTCCGGTCCTGTCGGTGCTGAAGGCGAAGGACC
>CAYMSE010000031.1:0-8965 GCA_964392935.1 uncultured Oleiharenicola sp. | reverse complement strand
GAAACGCCGGCGCCGCCGCGTTGGCCACGAAGTTGCGCGCGGGCGAGTAGTCCGCCATCGGGTCGTTCGAGAGGCCCGCGAGGAAGATCACCTGGTCGAACCCGCGCAATGCATCGGCGCCCAGCGAGAGGATCTCCTCGCGGCGCACGTCCACGCCGGCCGGCAGGTGATTGCCGAACCAGCAGAGGTCCACGACGCTCACCTCGTGCCCGGCGGCAATAAGCGCCGGAACCACCGACGAGCCGATGTAGCCCGCGCCGCCCGCCACCAGGATCCTCACGCCGCGCAGCCTCTCATACGTTCCGCACCGCGAGGCGCGCTGCCTCCGGCCGCGCCAGCCACTCGGCGAGCGTCGGCGCCGCGCGGTCACGGGCCGACAGGATCGGGTTGCTCACCGGCCACTCGACGCCGATGGCCGGGTCGTCCCAGCGGATGCCCACATCAGTGGCCGCGTTGTATTCGGCTGTGCACTTGTACTGAACCTCGGCGTAGTCGCTCAGCACACAGAATCCGCGTGCGAATCCCGCGGGAGCCCACACCTGCCGGCGATTCTCGGCGCTCGCCTCGATTCCCACCCATCGGCCCAGGGTCGGCGAGCCCGGCCGCACGTCCACGGCCACGAGGAACGCCGCGCCATGCGAGACGCGCATCAGCTTTCCCATCGGCGGGTCGTACTGGAAGTGCAATCCGCGCACGACGTGCTGCGCCGAGCCGGAGTGGTTGTCCTGGCGGAACTCCGTCGGCAGCCCGAGGGCAGCGAACTGATCGGCGCGCCACGTTTCGGAAAAGAACCCGCGGGCGTCGCCGGCGACTTCGGGGACGATCACGGCAACGTCGCCGAGGTGGCGGGACTCGATGTGGAGGAGCAACGGCCGAAGGGGTGGACGGTGAAGGTGGAAAGTATTGCGCCACGCACAAAATCGGCGCACTGGCGCGGCGCGAAGCCCGCGGCCTATCTTGCCGCCGATGCACGCGGAACCCGGCACCCCACGCGTTCCATCGCCGCGAGCGACGCGCCCGGCGCACCGCCCGCGGGTGGTGGATGAGGGCGCCGCCGACGCGCGGGTGGTGGTGATCGGCTCGGCCGACGACCTGCACCGGGCACTCACCCACCCCGCCGTCGAGACCGGGCGGTTCGCGATCGTCACGACCGTCGTCGTGGACGTGAAGGCCGGGCTGCCGGCCGGCGATCGCGAGGGCATCGAGCGCCTGTTCGACCAGATCGCGGTGGACGGCATCCTGCTCGCGGGGCCCGTCGGGTCCGGAGCGGTGGAGTGGGCGACGGACGTGGCGCTCGGGCACGGCGGCTCGCTCTGGGCCGTGATGCCGACGGAAACGCCCGAGGGGGCGCAGCCCCGCGTGGTGGGCGGGCGCGATGCCATGCTGCTCGAGCTTACCGGCGACCGCCCGCACCGCTTCTCGCTCGGCGTCAAGCGGGCCATGGACATCGTGGGCGCGTGCGTAGGACTGGTACTGACGGCGCCGGTGATGGCCGTGCTCGCCGCACTCATCCGCATCGAAAGCCGGGGCGCGCCGATTTTCCGGCACGCGCGCGTGGCGCGCGGCGGCCGGCGGTTCGGGTGCCTCAAGCTGCGCACGATGTACGCGAACGCCGAGGAGCGGCTGGCGGCAGACCCCGAGCTGTACGCCGTGTACCGCGCCAACGGCTACAAGATTCCCGAGGATCGCGACCCGCGCGTCACACCGCTCGGGCGGGCCCTGCGCCGCATGTCACTGGACGAACTGCCGCAACTGTGGAACGTGCTGGTGGGCGACATGTCGCTCGTGGGCCCGCGCCCGCTCGTGCCCGAGGAACTCGAACACTATGAGGGCGCGCGGCGGCGGCTGTTGCTCAGCGTGCGCCCTGGACTGACGGGCGAATGGGCCGTGGGCGGCCGCCATGCGCTCACGTACCCGAGGCGCGCCGACGTGGAGCTGGGATACGTGCGGTCAAGGTCGTTCGGCCGCGACCTGAGCATCCTGCTGCGGACGTTCGCGGCGATCTGGACGTACTGACCTGCCGGGTGCGAGGGGCTGTAGGACCGCGTCCGCTGGCACCGGCGCGGTGGACAGGGCACCTTGCCGGGGCGTTCGGCCCGATGGTGATCTGCCTCACTATCGGGTTATGCGCCAAAGCCTTATAGTGTGCAGATTGTAGTTGGCAGGTGATCACGTGTCTCGTTTTCCGCCAGTTCCGTTCCTTTCGTCACCCCGACCGCCCACAACCTGACGGCGATGCTCGCTGCAGCTGGATGCGCCACGCCGCCGGGACTCGCCTGAAATGGCCAGCCCCGTAGACGCCCTTCGCGACCCGGCGCGTCGTTACTCGCCGCCGCTCCTGCGCGCGGACGGGTTGAACGACGAGTCCGCGGCCGGCGCACGCGCCTGGTCCGTGCCCCGGAGCACGACGGCTGCTCGCATCCTGCTGGGCGCCAGCGACGTCATTTCGTTCGCGGGTGCGATGGTGCTGAGCTGGTGGTTCCACGTCGGTCTCCTCGGCGTGGAGTCATTCGGATGGGGCACCACCGGCGCCGGGCTCGCCTGGTTGCTGCTCCGCGCGTCCGCACGCCTCTACGCGCCCGAGGGCATGGCATCGCCGGAAGAGTTCCGCCGCAACGTGACCACCACGCTGGTCGTGGCGGCCACATACCTGCTGATCGTCGTCGCGCAGCACGTGGCGCAGCCGGCGCGGCCCATCATCTTCGGCACGTGGATGTTCCTGCTGCCGATCTCGCTGGTTTTCCGTGGCGTCACCAAGCGCGTGCTGAGCCGCGCGGGGCTCTGGGGCCGGCCGGTCGTGGTGCTCGGCGCCGGCCGCATGGGGCGCATCATCCTGCATGAGCTGCAGGCGAACCCACTGATCGGGCTTCGCCCGATCGCAGTGTTTGACGACGATCCGGCGAAGGCCGGCACGTCGGTGCACGGCGTGCCCGTGGTTGGGCCGCTGTCGGCCGCGGCGAGTTGGCAGTTCGAACGCCACGTGTCGGACGCCATCGTGGCGCTCCCGCGTCTCCCCCGGAACGATTTCATCGGACTCGCGCGCTCGCTCGCGGAGCGATTCGCCAATCTGCGGGTGGTGCCGGACCTGTTCGGGATGGTGAATCTGTGGGTGCAGCCCGGCGCGCTGGGCTCATGCCTGACGCTCGAGCTGCGCCACGAGCGGTTCGACCGCACGCGCCAGAAGATCAAGCGCGCGTTCGACCTGGTCGTCGGAGTTCCCGCGTTCCTCGTTGCGCTGCCGATCATCGTCGTTGCGGCGTTGGCGGTGAAGCTGATCAGCCCCGGGCCGGCGTTCTTTGCGCAACCGCGCGAGGGCTACGGCGGCCGCCGGATTCGCGTGTGGAAGATCCGCACCATGGTGCCGAACGCCGCGGAGGTACTCGAGGAGCACCTCAATGGCAATGCGGAACTTCGCATCGAGTGGGAGCGCCGGATGAAGTTGCAGGACGACCCGCGCGTCCTCCCGTATATCGGCCGGTTCCTCCGCAAGAGCAGCATCGACGAGCTGCCACAGCTCTGGAGCGTGATCCGGGGCGACTTGAGCCTTGTGGGGCCACGCCCCTTCCCCGACTACCACCTTGACCGGTTCAACCCCTCGTTCCGCGCGCTCCGGCGTGAGGTGGCGCCGGGCATCTCGGGCTACTGGCAGGTGACCGATCGCAGCAACAGCGACCTCGACACGCAGGAAGCGGCCGACTCGTACTACATCCACAACTGGTCGCTGTGGCTCGACGTGTGGATCCTGGCGCGCACGGTCGGCGTGGTGCTCACCGGCAAGGGCGCGTACTAGCTCTACTAGCCGCCTCCTCGCGCCGCCCGGTACATTGGTCGCAGTTGACTCTCCAGCCGACAATGGTGATTCCCATCCGTAACGCCCTTACTGGCGGCGCCCTCGCGCTTGCCGCGTTGGTCGCACCGTATCGCCTTGCGGCGCAGCAACCCAGCACGCAGCAGGTGGAACGCGCGCTCGAGACGCGCCCGGGACTCGGCTCAATGGTTCGGTCGCGCATCCAGTCGAGCGGGCTCACGCCCGACCAGGTCCGCCAGCGGCTGCAGGCCGCCGGCTACCCGGGATCGCTGCTGGACTCGTACCTGCCCGGCGCACCGGCGGACACGGCGGCGGCCGCGCCGGACGACAACGTGATGAAGGCGGTGAACTTCCTCGGCTTCGTGGACTCCACCGAGGCCGCGGCAGCACGGAGAGGCGCCTCGGAGGTGGCCAAGATCACGGCTCCGCCTCCGGCGCCGGAGAAGCCGGAACCGAAGATTTTCGGCCTCGATGTGTTCCGACGGTCCACGTCGCAGTTCCAGCCCGACCTCGCCGGCCCCGTGGATCCGTCGTACAAGGTTGGCCCGCGCGACGTCCTGGCCCTGATCCTCACCGGCGGCGTCGAGCTCTCCTATTCGCTGGAGGTGACGCGCGAGGGCTTCATCGTCATTCCGCAGGTCGGGCAGATCTACGTGGCCAACCTGACGCTCGAGCAGGTGGAGAACACGCTCTTCCCGCGGCTCAAGCGCGTGTACTCGGGCATCGGGCGCGACGCGACCGCGTCCACGCACTACTACGTGACGGTTGCCAAGCTTCGCACCAACCAGGTGTTCGTGATCGGCGAGGCTGCGGCGCCCGCGAGCTACCAGGTGTCGAGCGTCGGCACGATGCTCACCGCGCTGTATGGCGCCGGCGGGCCGAGCGACAATGGCTCAATGCGCAACATCGAATTGCGCCGCGCCGGCAAGCTGGTGTCGAAGCTCGACGTCTATGATTACCTGCTGAGCGGCGACGCGAGCCACGATGTGCGTCTGGAGACGGGCGACGTGGTATTCGTGCCAATCCACGGGCCGCGCGTCCGCATCGCGGGCGAGGTTATCCGACCGGCGATCTACGAGCTCGCCGGGCAGGAGACGCTGCGCGACCTGATCCGGATGGCCGGCGGGTTCACGGCCGAAGCTGGGCGGCGACGTGTGCTGGTGCGCCGTATCGTGCCGCCTGCCGAGCGAACCGGTGAGGGCGGCCGCGACCGCACAGTGCTCGACGTGGCGTCCGATGATTTTCGGACGGGGTTCGGCCCTGCCTTCCCGCTCTCGGACGGTGATGAAGTGGAGGTTTTTGCGGTTCCCGACCGCGTGCGCAACAAGGTGAGCATTCAGGGCGATGTCTGGTCACCGGGCGACCAGGGGTTCACACCGGGCATGAAGCTGTCCGATGCGGTGCGAAAGGCGGGTGGTGTGAAACCCGACGTGAAGGATGCGCTCGTAAGCCGACTGCAGTCTGACCAGACGCGCCGGGATTTTCGCGTCGCATTCGTCGATACGCTTGGCGCGCTGGCCAACGATCCCGTCCTGCAGGAAGACGACGAGATTCGGGTATTCGGGACCAGCGAATTCCGGCCCGACCGGTATGTGGTCATCACCGGAGCCGTGAACAAGGGTGGCCGGTTCCCCTGGCACGAGGGCATGACGCTCCGCGACCTCGTGCACCTTGCCGGTGGCCTTGATGACGGCGCGTATCTGGTACAGGCAGAGGTAGCGCGGCTACCCGAGTCTCGTGAGGACGGGACGCTGGCGAAGACAATTGTTGCACCACTCGACTCGACGTTCCTGCTCGAGCGCGGACTGGACGGACGATACATAGGGCCGCCCGGCCTCCCGGCGGCGACTGCCACGGCGCCACCGTTTTCGCTCGACCCGTACGATAATGTCTTGATCCTCCGCCAACCCGATTGGGAACTCGAGCGAACCGTCACCGTTCTTGGCGAAGTCAGGTTCCCCGGCGCCTACACTTTGCTGTCCAAGAACGAGCGCTTGACGAGCCTGCTCCAACGGGCCGGCGGACTCTCGCCGCGGGCGTACCCACAAGGTGCCACTTTCATGCGCGCACGGGGCGGGGTTGGTCGCGTTGCCATTGACCTTGATCGAGCGCTTAAGTCACCAGGCGGGAGGGAGGACATCGAACTCGTCCCCGGTGATTCAATCTACCTGCCGAGGTATCAGGCCGTCGTAAAGGTTGAAGGCGCGGTGCACTCCCCCATTGCCGTTGCATACATTCCCGGACGGTCACTCTCGTACTACGTGGACGCCGCCGGCGGATATACCTACGCGGCAGATGAACACAAAGCTTTCGTCCGCCAGCCAACGGGGATCGTGGAACCGTTCAAATGGCGCCCGTGGCCCCTGCCGGATGCCGATCCCCAGCCACTTCCTGGCGCGGTAGTATTCGTCCCGTCCAAGGATCCGACCGACAAGAAGGACTGGACTTCCATCGCCGGCTCCATTGCGCAGGTCCTTGTGAGTACGGTTGGCATCATCGCAATCGTTCGCAAATAGCACGCGGCGGTCCCGATGCCCAACGATTTCGCTCCCCCGTCACAGACGATCAACGCCGAGCGGACGCCGACGATGGATCTTGCGATCCTGGCTCTGCGCCACCGCCGTAGCCTGGTCACAGCTAGTCTAATAGCTGGCTTGATCGTTGGCGTCATAGTGCTTGCGCTTCCGAAGAAGTACACAACCACGGTTTCGTTTACGCCGGCCGCATCTGACATCTCATCGAGCCTTGCTGGGCTTGCGTCGCAGGTAGGGGTTAGCTTGCCGACGACAAACCCGACGCAGTCGCCGGATTTTTACGCCGACGTCCTCCAGTCGCTTGAGATTCAGCAACCGTTGGTGGAAACCAAACACCGCATCAGCGACGGAGGTGATTCGATTACCACAAACATCATCTCCTACTATGGGATCGATGAGTCGGATTCGGGCAAGACGGTTGCCGAAGCCATCCGTCTTCTGAGCAGAAAGCTGATGAAGGTTGGCTTCGACAATCAAACCACCATTGTCAAGGTCGACATCACGACCGACTCGCGTGATCTGTCATTTGAAGTCGGCAAGCAACTGCTTGACGTGGTGAACGCATTCAATGTGAGCAGTCGACAGACCCAAGGCGCCGAGGCCCGCCGATACCTTTCGGAGCGGCTCGATACGGCGCGAGTCGAGCTGCGCCGCGCCGAAGGCGAGCTCCAGACGTTTCTCACGAAGAACCGCTCATACCAGAACGACCCGGCGCTGGTCTTCGTGCACGACCGTCTGGACCGCGAAGTGAACCTCCGGCAGACCGTGTATGTGACCCTCACCCAGGCCTTCGAGCAAGCACGCGTCGACGCGGCGCGAAACACACCAGCGATCACCATTGTGCAGCATCCCACGCCGGCACTGCGCTATGATCGGCGAAACGTCCTCCTGAAGGTGATCGCAGGGATGGCGGTCGGGTTTGTCGGCACGTTACTCTGGCTCATGTTTGGGGAGGCGCTCGCCGACGCCCGACGGACGGCGCCACAAACATTCGGCGAACTTATGGGGTTGTGGGGGGAGGCGCGCGAGGACTTGCGCGGGCTCACTCGCATCATCGGGCGCAAGTCCGGGTGATGGTCGCCGCTCCACGCGGCCAAACGAGCATCGGTGCCAACGCGTGGGCCGACTTGCTCGAGAAGATCTTCGTCGGCGCATCGCTCTTCATCTTCACCGGCGCGGTCGTTCCGCTGTTGAACCGGCCAGGCGGAGTATACTCCGTGGCCGTTGACGCCGACGCGACTAGCAGCGCGATCCGCGGTTTCGTGTACGCGGTGTCGGCCGCGCTCGCCTTCCGATACCGCGAGCCCTTCGTTCGCGCGCTGCTTGCGAACGTCGCCGTGATCGCCGCTTCCGTGTTCGCCGGCATTTCCGTGGCGTGGTCAGTCGATCCGAGCGTGACAGCGCGAGCCGCCGCGCTCCTCGTGGCGACCACGCTGTTCGGCGCATACGTCGGCGTCCGCTTTTCGGCCGCCGAGGTTCTCAGGATGATGACCTGGGTGCTGGGTGCCGTGCTGCTTGCGAGCTTACTGTTCGTCTACGGCACGTCGCTCGGTATTCAACCCGGCGACTACAATGGTGCGTGGCGCGGAGCGTTCACGCACAAGAACATCTTGGGGAAGACCGCGGCCCTGGCGCTCGCGGTGTTCTGGCTCACAAGAAGCGAGTCTGGACGTTGGCGTGCTGTCTCGTGGCTGCTGATCGCCGCGAGCGCCGCGGCGTGCGTGCTTGCAAAGAGCGTCGGCTCCATCGTCACAGCTGGGTTGACCGTGGGGATAGTCGTGGCTCTGCCTGCATTGCGCACGCGCCGGGTCGGCTCCGGGCGCGTGGCCGTAATCGCACTCATCGTGCTGCTCGCCGTGGCGGCAGTCGTCGGCTGGCAGTTCGCCGCCTTGGTGAAGCTCTTGGGCCGGGATCCAACATTGACGGGTCGATCGGTGCTCTGGGGGCTGGTGGTTGTTCGGATCGCGGAGCATCCGTGGCTTGGGTACGGCTACAATGCATTCTGGCACGGCCGCGCCGCGCTGTACCTGCCGATCTGGAACATCGTCGGCTGGGAACCACCGCACGCGCACAACGGATTCCTCAATATTGCGCTCGACATCGGGATCGTCGGCGTCGGAATCTTCCTCGTCGGGTTGCTGGCAGCTGTCCTGAGGGCGTTCCGTTGGCTACGCACTTCGTGGCCGACGGCAGCCAACGCGTGGCCGCTGGTCTATCTCGCGTATTTTGTAGCGTCCAACCTGGCCGAGGTGTCATTTCTCCAGTACAGCAACGTCTTTTGGATCCTGTATATTGCGACTGCGATCCAAACACGCCGTCGTATCGCCCCGGCCGATGCATCAGGGGCTGAACGTTCCGGCACGCCAGATACAGGCGGCATCTTGTGACGGTCCCGCCGCGCAAAGGTGTACTCGCGCCGCCCTCGTCAGGTGTGGCGCGCCCGGCGGTCTGCATCGCTACGATGCGACGGCCCCAGTGGCTCGCGCAGTTACTCGAGTCGCTCGGGTCGTTGCGGAGGTCCACGCCTGCCGCACAGGCCATGTCGGTGTACGTCGCCGACAATGACCCGGACGGGTCGGCGAGGACGGTCGTCGAGGGCTTCGGTTCGTTGAGTCCCACCTAC
>CAYMSE010000030.1:0-4690 GCA_964392935.1 uncultured Oleiharenicola sp. | reverse complement strand
TGCAAGACGCTGGGCGCTCTGATCTATGGCGCTGCTTTGGTGCTCCTGGTGCGCTTCACCAAACCGCGGATCCAGGTTCGCATCGCGCTGGCGCTGGTGACGGTCGCGCTGCTCTATCCCACCCTGCGCGCCGCCGACCTGTTTCCGACAAGGACCATGGTGGAGCTGGCGCGATCGATCGACGAGGATCGCGCGGATTCCTTGAAGTTTCGCTTCGACAACGAGGACATGCTGCTGGACCACGCCTGGCGGCGCTTTCTGTTCGGCTGGGGGCGCTTCGGGCGCAGCCGCGTCTATGACGATGACAGCGGACGCGATGTCAGCGTGACGGACGGACGCTGGATCATCACGATGGGGCAGTACGGCTTCGTCGGCTTTGTCGCCGAGTTCGGGCTGTTGGCGCTCGCCATCGCCCGCGCGGCATCCGCTCTGAAGTACGCGGAAACGATGGAGGAGCAGCTTTTCCTGGCGGCGCTCGCGCTCATTGTTGCCATCAACGTCGTGGACCTGCTGCCCAACGCGTCGCTGTCTCCATGGACGTGGTTGCTCGCCGGGGCGCTACTGGGACGGGCGGAGGGGCTATATGGATACGCGCAAGCGCGAACGGGATCGGCTCAACTGAGGGCATTCACCTTTGGCCATTAGAAATCCCGCAGGTGTCGAGTCACGAGCGTTGACGCCCCATCATAGCAATGGTGGAACGCGGACCGCGCCGATGCGGATAGCCTATCTCATTCCCGAGTTCCCTGGCCAAACGCACATCATGTTTTGGCGCGAGCGTGCTGAGCTGCAGCGGCTGGGCATCGCGACGCATCTGGTCAGCACGCGCCGGCCTCCAAATGGGACTAGATCGCACCATTGGTCGAGAGCGGCCGAGCAGGAGACATTCTATCTGACGGACATAGGCCTGCGAGATGCGCAGAGTATTATCGGTTGTGCTCTGCGACTGGGGCCAAGAGCGATATTTAGGGCCCTGAAAGGAAGCGCCGAGGGAAAATCGCTCAACGGGTTGGCATTGGATTGTGCTGCGTTGGTCCTCGCCATACGTCTCATCATGTATATGCGGGCCAACAACCTGACGCATGTTCATTCGCATTCATGTGCAAAGGCGGCGCTTGTTGCGATGTTTGCAAATCGGCTCGCCGGCATGACCTATAGCCTGACATTGCACGGCGATCTTGCCGACTATGGGCGTAAGCAAAGAGTCAAATGGCGTCACGCCGCCTTCGCCATCACGATCACATCCAGACTGTATAGGCAGGTCCAGCAGGAGATACCGAACGACCTTCCGCCGAGAATAGGTTTGGCTCCGATGGGAGTTGATCCCGAGCTGTTCGTGAGGCGAGAGCTTTACTCGCCCTGGGAAGGCGCTGGGACACTGCGCCTATTTTCGTGCGGTCGCCTGAACTTCGTCAAAGGCCATCAGGACCTGATCAAAGCGTTGTCGTTGCTGAAGCAGTCTGGCATCTGCGTGCGCCTGGAAATCGCAGGCGAAGACGAGGAGGGAGGGAGGGGATTTCGCAAAGATCTCGAACGACTGATCGCGGATCTCCAGCTCGCCGATAGCGTCGTGCTACTCGGCGCAGTCGGAGAGGAGCGTGTCTTGCACGGTTTGACGGCAGCGCATCTTTTTGTGCTTGCTTCGCACCATGAGCCGCTCGGCGTTGCGATCATGGAGGCTATGAGCTGCGGAACTCCGGTTATAGCCACGAGTTTGGGTGGAGTACCGGAGCTGGTCGAGCATGGTAGGGATGGCTACCTCGTTCCGCCAAAAGACCCGAGCACCTTGGCAGAGGCTATTCGTTTCATGGCTGGTAACCCGGCTCTGGCAAGGCAATTCTCTGCGGCCGGGCGAGCCAAGATCGTCGAGCGCTTCAATTCCAGCATGAGTGCTCGAGAGCTGAGACGTCAGCTGGAAGCAATGGCGTAGAATGAGCTGGGGAAGATGGCGTCTCGCGAGTCGGACGCAAACTCTCAGGCGCTGAAACTCTGCCACCGAGCGTTCACGCCTTCAGAGTCGCAAAGGCTGAGGACGTTCGCCGCCGCTCAGGACCCATTCGTAGATCGCGAGTATTTTGCGGGCCTTGGCATCCCAGGTCAGTTTCTTCTGGGTCCGCTCGTAGCCCGCAGCGCCGAGCTCATCGAGAAGGTACGGAGACCGAATGGCCTGCTCGATTGCCCGCCTGAGGCCATCGATCAGGTCTTCCCTGTCGGTAAAGGCCACGCGAATGCCCGTCTTGTCATCGACCAGCTCGGAAGGACCGGCATAGTCGGCCACAATCGGCGCAACTCCCAATGCCATCGCTTCAACGACGACCCCGCCACCAAATTCACGAACGCTCGGCAAAGCCAGAAAATCGCACTCTCGCAATATGGCATGCACGTCGACATGTGGAATCCAGCCGTGAAAGCGGACCTTGCCACCAATCCCGAGCCGTTCGCTCAGTGACTGGAGATCCCCTCGTTGCGGCCCATCGCCAACGATGTGCAACTCGAGCTGGCCTTGCCTGAGGAAGCTCGCGGCGGCCTCCAAAAGCATGTCAGCGCCTTTGTATGGAACCAGCCGTCCCACAAACGCCCCTCGCAATGGAAGCGATGCTTGCCGGCTGCGCGGGGTCTTGAAGCGCCCGGGATCGACGCCGTTCTCGGGAATGATGGAGCATTTCTCTTTGGCCCACCGAGGCATCTCCTCGTACGTGTACCTCGATCCTGCAATGATCGCCGAGCTGTACCGACGCGTGGATCGGTACCCCGGCATGAGCTTGTAGACGGCGCGGACGTGGGACAGCCATTCCCGCTCCGCGTGCTGCCGGTCTCTGAAGCCCTTGGGCCAGGGGACACCGCCGTTGAGCGGACCGATGACGAACGGGACGTTGTGTCTCGACAGGCGCTTGGCAATGGGGCTCTGGTGGGTGGGGCTCAACGGGGTGATGCGGTGAACGAGATCGAACTCATGGGCCGCGATGCGCGTGCCGAACTGTCGCCAGATCTCGCGCTCGAAGGAGTAGTATGCGAGTGAGGAGAACGCCGTCATCGTCGTCCAGCCAATTCCTGCCCCGCCGCGCAACCGGTCAGCCAGCCTCCATACCGGCCCGGCGACATGCTCGTTGTCTATGGCGGTGAAGTCACGACCCTCGATCAGTCCAGCGCGGAGCACCGCGTCCCGATTTCGGATGTGGGTGATGAGATGCGCATCAGTGACTTTGGCGAGCGCGCGCGATAGGCTCCAGCCGATGAGGGGGACGCTGGCCCATTCCGGGTTGGCAGCCTCAGCTATCAACAACACGCGATGTCGGTGTCGCATAATCGATCTTCGCAATTTCGCAGTTAGAAACGAGCTGAGTACTACGTGTTGCTCGAGCCGATCCGGCGTCCGGGCCAGAAGCTTGTGCAACGGCAATCATACGATTAAAGACTAAGGCGATCACATCGGTTGGTGCGTACTTTTCAATTTTTTCATCACAGGCTGCTGCGTGTAGATGTCGTCTATATCGCGAAGATCCTTTCTGGTCGGCGCTTCGTCGCTGCCGCTTGCAACATCGAATCCATCATCTCTTGGAGCCGAGCCGGTTCAACCGAACGGCCGCATCTGTCTTGGCCTGAACGGCCTGACCTACTACGCCGGTTTCTATTCCCTTCTCAATGTGTGGAAGCAGGGCGCCCCGGTTCAGGTTATCGCAGACGGCGTCGACCGCTTCAGCAATATTCCTCCGGGCTTGCCCAAGTCACCATGGGACGGCTACCTCGACTCCAACGGGGAGCTCGTGAATCCGCTCCCGAACGGCGTCACGCACCTCCTTCGCATCTTCTACGTCGGCTCCCCGGGCGGCGTGGATAAAGTCGATCGCGCCGGCCAACGCTGGGTGCTCAAATGGGATGGCACGGCACGCAATGTCTCGATCACGGGCGCATCGGCCTCGACTCGCGCCGGCAACCGCATCGAATGGACGTGGGCGAGCAACGCCAGCAGCATGTGGGTCTCCTTCTCGGGCATGCTGCGCAACGACCCGCCGCGCAACATCCGCCTGTGCGAGCTGCGGCACGAGGCACGCCTCGATGCCGGCGAAGTCTTCAATCCCGACTGGGTGGAAAAGGTTCGCGAAGGATCCGGCATTATCCGCTTCATGGATTGGCAGTGCACGAACAACAATCGCAGCACACTGCGTTTCTCCGATATCCCGACCGCGGAATACTGCAGCTACGGCGGCGACACGGGCAAGCCGCACATCAAGGGCGGCATGCCGCTCGCGATCATGTCGGCCTTGGCCAAGCAGGTGCAGTCGCATCCGTGGGTGTGCATTCCCAACGTGCTCGGCACCAGGAAGATGTCCGGGCTCAAGACCATCAGCAATTCCAACCCCGCGGTCGTCACCGCTCCGGGCCACAACTGGGAGGACGGAGACAAGGTCATTCCCTACGGCACCAACTGGCCGCAAATCGAAAGAGGCACGTTCACGGTCAGCCAGGCGGATCAGAAGGCCGGCACCTTCGCTCTGTCCGGTGTCGATAGCTCGGGATTCGGGCCGTACACGTCGAACTGGGCGTCGCTGACATCGCCCCTCGACCTGAACAGCGTCGCCACGGAGTTGGCTCCGCTCGCGGCGCATTTCAGAGACAATGTCGCTCCTCCGCTCGTCACCTATTTCGAGCTCGGCAACGAGCTCTGGAACTCGATGTTCAACGCCCCGCA
>CAYMSE010000029.1:0-3728 GCA_964392935.1 uncultured Oleiharenicola sp. | reverse complement strand
GGGCGCTCCGGATCCGGGCGCACCTGTCGGTCCTTGACTCAAATTTGCCGCGACCGACAATCTACGTCCACAAGCCGCATGTCGTTCCGGAGAACGGAGTTCTCGCCAAGGGTCCGAACTTGGGGTTTGTGGAACTAGCCTTCGCGGGCAACATCGACGCCATATTTACGCCATGAATTCTACTCCGCTCGCAATTGCCCAGATCGGGTGCGGTTACTGGGGCCCCAATCTCCTGCGCAATTTCTCGTCGCTGCCTGACTGCTTCGTGAAATACGTCGTCGAGTTCAGCGCCGATCGCCGGACCTTCGTCGAACGCAACTTTCCGCGGACCAAGGCCGTGGACTCCCCGGCGGTGGTGTTCGCGGACCCGGAGGTGCGGGCCGTGTTGATCGCCACGCCCGCGGGCACCCATTTCGAACTGGCCCGCCAGGCGCTGTTGGCCGGCAAGCATGTGTTCGTAGAGAAGCCGCTCGCCAGCAAGGCCGCCGAGGTGGACGAGCTGGGCCGCATTGCCCGCGCCGGCAAGCTCGTCGTGATGGTCGGCCACACGTTCATCTACAACGCGGCCGTCCGTTACGTGAAAAAGCTGATCGATGCCAAGGAACTCGGCGAGATCCGCTACATCTACAGCCAGCGGCTGAACCTGGGGCGCATCCGCTCGGACATCGACGCCCTTTGGAACTTCGCGCCGCACGACATCAGCATCATCCAGTACTGGCTGGGCGACCCGGAGCCGCTCAACGTGTTCCGGCAGGGCATGGACTACACCCAGCACAACATCGATGACGTGGTGTTCCTCAGCCTGGTGTATCCCGGCAAGATCATGGCCAACATCCATGTCAGCTGGCTGGATCCGCAGAAGGTCCGGAAGATGATCGTCGTCGGCTCGCGCAAGATGGTCGTCTACGACGACGTGGCGGACGACAAGATCACGATCTACGACAAGGGCATCGATCGGCGCGCCGTGCTCGGCGAAAACATGGACTTCGACCACCCGCCCCGCGTGGAGTACAGCTACCGCACGGGGGATATTCTCCTGCCGCAGGTGAAATTCGTCGAGCCATTGAAGGTGGAGGCCGAGCATTTCCTCGATTGCATCCGGAAGGGCGTCGAGCCCATGACCGGCATCGATCACGCGCGGACCGTCGTGTCCATCCTCGAACGCGCCCAGCCCGTGTCCGCCCGCGCGGCCGCCCCGTCCTGATTTCCCCGGTCATGGCCCAACCCAACCTAAAACAGGTCGGCATCATCGACGTCGACTTCGGCACCAACGTGACGGTCGTACAGCCCGCGAATCTCTACGGCTGCACCATCGGCGACGACACCATGATCGGGCCGTTCGTGGAAATCCAGCGCGGCGCGGTGATCGGCAGGCGCTGCCGCATCCAATCGCACGCTTTCATCTGCGACTTGGTGACGATTGGAGACGATTGCTTCATCTCCCACGGGGCGAAGTTCATCAACGACCCGTTCAAAACCGGCGGCCCCGCCAACCGCCGGCGCGAGTTGTGGGGCGCCACGAAGCTCGGCCACCACGTGACCGTCGGCACCAACGCGACGATCATGCCTGTCACGATCTGCGACCACGTCGTGGTCGGAGCGGGTGCGGTGGTTACGCGCGACATTACGGAACCCGGCATCTACGCCGGCAACCCCGCCCGGCTGCTGCGCCGGCTCCCGCCGCCCCCGGCCGCATCCGCCTGACCCCTTTGCCCATGAAAATCCCGTTCGTCGACCTCCACGCGCAATACCAGACCATCCGGCCGGAAATCGATTCGGCCATCGCCAATGTCATCGCTCACTCCGCCTATATCCGGGGCGAGCACGTAGACCAATTCGAAGCCGCTTGGGCGGCCACGCTGGGCGTGAAGCACTGCGTCTCCTGCGCCAACGGCACGGACGCCCTCTACATCTTGATGCGGGGCCTCGGCCTCAAGCCGGGCGACGAAGTCATCACCACCGCGCACTCGTGGATCGCAACGACCGAGACCATCACACAGGCGGGCGGGCGGGTCGTTTTCTGTGACACCGACCACGCCACCTTCAACCTGGATGCGACCCGGATCGAGGCGAAGATCACGCCCCGCACCGTCGGCATCATCCCCGTCCACCTGTTCGGCCAGCCGTGCGACATGGCGGCGATCATGGCGCTCGCCCGGAAGCACTCGCTGTGGGTGATCGAGGATTGCGCGCAGTCCCACCTCGCACGCTTCCAAGGCCAGCTGGTCGGCACCTTCGGCCACGCCGCGACCTTCTCGTTCTACCCGGGCAAGAACCTGGGCGCCTACGGTGACGCCGGGTGCCTCGTGACGAACGATGCCAAGCTCGCGGACTGGACCTCCACCTACGCGCGCCACGGCGGCAAGGGCGAGCACATCATGGAGGGCATCAACAGCCGGCTCGACGGCCTCCAGGCGGCGATCCTCAACGTGAAGCTGCCCCACCTGGCCGGCTGGACGGAAGCACGGCGCCGCGTCGCCGCCGCGTACAACCGGCTGCTCGCCGGCGTCGGAGACCTCGAGCTGCCCCGCGTCGCGCCCGATCGCGACCACGTCTACCACCTGTACGTGATCCGCACCGGCAAGCGTGACGCCTTGAAAAAGCACCTCGCGGACCGCGGGGTCGCCACCGTGCTCAACTACCCGAAGGCGCTGCCGTTCTATCCCGCCTACGCATACCTCGGGCACAAGCCGGCGGATTTCCCCGTCGCCTACGCCAACCAAGGGCGCATCCTCTCGCTGCCCATCTATCCGGAGATGACCGACGAGATGATCGCCTACGTCGCCGATCAGATCAAAAGCTTCTTCGCCTAGCCCGCGGCGCCACGGCCAAGCTCGCGCGCGCTCCGCCGATCACCGGACCATGATCCCGCCGGGCGCATCCCCCCCCCGCCGCCCGCGACGGGGCTTTGCAGGCGCGCACAAGCGGCTATCTTTCCGCTATGCCTCCTAAACTCGCCCTGCTCGGCGGATGCATCTTCATCTGGTTCGTTTTCCGTTGGGACCGGAAGAAGTATCCTGACGCGCCGGCGGGCCTGTGGCTGCCCACCCTGTGGATGATGCGGTGCGGCTCCCGCTCCATCGACTCCTGGCTGACGGGCGACGATTTCGGCCGGCTCGACCCGGTTCTCATCGCGGTGCTGATCGTGGCCGGCCTCTTCACCCTGGCCCGGCGCCCCTGCAACTGGGGCGCGATCTTCTCCCACAACTCCGCGATCTTCCTGTTCTACGCGTACCTTTTCCTGAGCGTGACCTGGTGCGCCACGCTCGAGAATCCGCTGATCAAGGTGCTCCGTCCTTCCGGCGACCTGATCATGGCCCTGCTGGTGGCCACGACACCCGATCCGCGCCGCGCCCTGATCACGATGGCCCGCCGGACCGCCATCCTGCTGATCCCGATGTCGATCATCCTGATCAAGTATTTTCACGACCTCGGCACGATGCAGGACAAGCACTGGGGCGACGACCCGTGGGTCGGGGTGACGACGCACAAGAATCCTCTCGGACAGCTGTGCCTGATGTCGGCACTCACCTTCCTGTGGAGCCTGTCGGAGGCCCGCCGCACGGGCCAGAAACTCCTGCACCAGCCCGTCGCATGGCTGTACCTTGCGTTCACCGCCTACCTGCTGAACGGCGGCGGGAATGAAGCCTCGCGCAGCTCGACATCGATGCTCTGCCTGATGACCTCGCTCGGACTGTTCGTCGGTTTCTACCGCCTGCGCAATCGCA
>CAYMSE010000028.1:0-4723 GCA_964392935.1 uncultured Oleiharenicola sp. | reverse complement strand
AACCACATCGGCTACCTCAACAAGGAAGGCGCGCCGGTCACGGGCACCGAACGCCACTTCGACCTCTACCTGAAGGGGGAGGACGGCTGGATCGAGTCCGAGAAGGACGGCGCGCGCCGCGAGCTGGCCCAGTTCCGGTCGCGCGACGTGCCCGCCCGCGACGGCAACGACGTCGTCCTCACCATCGACTCCGTGGTGCAGCACATCCTCGAGGACGAGCTGCGCATCCTCGCCGAGAAGTACGACCCGCACTTCGCCACCATCATCGCCAGCGACCCGCACACCGGCCGCATCCTCGGCATGGCGAACTACCCGAGCTTCGACCTGAACAACTTCAGCAAGGCGCCGATGGACGCGCTGCGGAACTACGCCGTCACGGACAGCATCGAGCCGGGCTCCACCTTCAAGATCGTCGCCGCCGGCGCCGCGCTCAACGAGGGCGCCGTCTCCTCCGGCAGCGTCTTCGACTGCGGCCAGCCCGTCATCAACTACAAGGGCAAGGACCTCCGCCTGCCCAAGGACGACGAGGCGGAGGGCCTGATGACCGTCGCGGAGATCGTCGCCAAGTCCAGCAACCGCGGCGCCGCCCAGCTGGCCATGCGCCTCGGGGACGACAAGTTCTACGAGTACGTCCGCGCCTTCGGCTTCGGCCAGAAGACCAACTTCCAGCTCGGCGGCGAGATCAACGGCCTGCTCGAGCCGCCCCGGCGCTGGGACGGTTTGACCATCACCCGCATGCCGATGGGCCACGCCATCGCCGCCACGCCGCTGCAGATCCACATGGCGATGAGCGTCGTGGCCAACGGCGGCACGCTCCTGCGGCCGCAGATCATCCAGGAGATCCGCGACGCCGACGGGAAGGTCATCCGCTCCTTCGCCCCCGAGAAGCGCGCGCAGGTCATCAAGCCCAGCACCGCGGCGCTCCTCGCCCAGCTGCTCCACGGCGTGGTCACGACCGGCACCGCCAAGGGCTTCGACATCCAGGGCTTCGACCTCGCGGGCAAGACCGGCACGGCGCAGAAGCTCGACGACGGCCGCTACGTCAACACCCGCCACGTCGCCTCCTTCGTCGGCTTCTTCCCGGCCAGCCGGCCGGAGATCGTGCTCTCCGTCATCGTCGACGACGCCAAGGTGACGGGCGGCGCCGCCTACGGCCGCGCGGTCGCCGCGCCGGCGTTCAAGCATATCGCCGAGCAGCTCATCCAGTACCTCGACATCAAGCCGGCGCTGCCGGTCGTCCCGAGCCTCGTCGCCATGCAGGGAGGTGTCCGGTGATCGGCTATCTCATCCCCAACCATCCCCTCGTCGCCGCCTTCCGCTCGTTTCCTCCCACCCGCAACCGCCCGGCGGACCGCGTCACCCGGCAGATCTTCAAAATGGCTCCCAAGCTTTCCGACTACTTCCACGACGACGAGATTCGCGCGAGCAAGGGCGACCTCGACCGTCCGATCTCCGGCCTCGCGATGGACAGCCGCCGCGTGATGCCGGGCAACCTGTTCTTCGCGCTGCCGGGCCGGCGCGCCGACGGCAGCTCCTTCATCGACGAGGCCATCCAGCGCGGCGCCGTCGCCATCGTCAGCGAGAGGATCCCCGCGGCCACCGCCGCGAAGGTCACCTACGTGCAGGTCGCCGACGCCCGCCGCGCGCTCGCCCAGGTCGCGCAGCGCTACTTCAACTTCCCCGACAAGTCCCTCGACCTCGTCGGCGTCACCGGCACCAACGGCAAGACCACCGTCACCAACCTCATCAAGCACCTGCTCTCGACGAGCACGCAGCGCGTCGGGCTGGTTGGCACGGTCAACTACGACCTCGGCGCGCGCATCGTGCCGTCGTACCGCACCACGCCGGAATCGCTGGAGCTCTACGGCATGCTCGCGCAGATGCGCGACGCCGGCTGCCGCCAGGCCGCCATGGAGGTGAGCTCGCACGGCATCGACCAGTACCGCGTGCTCGGCATGCAGTTCGGCGTCGCCGTCTTCACCAACCTCACCCGCGACCACCTCGACTACCACAAGACCCTCGAGAACTACTACGAGGTGAAGGCCCGCCTCTTCACCGGCGCCACGGGCAGCGCCCCGCGTGCCGCGGTCGTCAACCTCGACGACGAGTACGGCCGCCGGCTCGCCCGCGAGGTGCCGGCCCACGTCCGCGTCGTCACCTTCGGCGAGTCGCCCGCGGCCACGGTGCGCGCCGAGGACTTCCGGTTGAACTTCAAGAGCACCGCCCTCACGCTGGTCTGGCCCGAGGGGCGCGTGGCGCTCGAGAGCCCCTTCATCGGCCGCTACAACGTCAGCAACCTCCTCGCCGCCTTCGCCGCCTGCTACGCCATGGGCCGCGATCCCGCGGTCATCGCCGCGCGCTTGAAGAGCTTCCCGGGCGTGTCCGGCCGCATGGAGCGCATCGAGGAGGGCCAGCCCTACAACGTGCTGGTGGACTACGCGCACACCGACGACGCCCTGCGCAACGCGCTCGGCATGCTCCGCGCCATCACGCCGGGCCGGCTGTACGTGGTCTTCGGCTGCGGCGGCAACCGCGACCGGACCAAGCGCCCGCTCATGACCGCCGCCGTGCAGGAGTTCGCCGACTTCGCCTGGGCCACCGCCGACAACCCCCGCAACGAGGCGCTGGCGCAGATCTTCGCGGACATGAAGACCGGCGTGCAGGCGCCGGAGAAGATCACCTTCGTCGAGGACCGCCGCCACGCCATCAGCCTCGCGCTCGACGCGGCGCGGCCGGGCGACTGCCTCCTCATCGCGGGCAAGGGCCACGAGACCTACCAGGAATTCGCCGACACCATCGTGCCGTTCGACGACCGCCAGGTCGTCCGCGAACTGATCGGCATCAAGAGCATCAAGCCCGCCTGAGCCCGCCGCCATGCCAACCTTCGCCGCAGACAAGCTCGCCACCTGGACCGGTGGCACTTGGGCCCCGTTCCCGGGGACGGCGATCACCGGCTTCAACCAGGACACGCGCACGCTGAGCGCGGGCCAGGCGTTCGTCGCGCTCAAGACCGACAAGCGCGACGGCCATGACTTCCTCGGCGAGGCCCGGGCCCGCGGCGCGGCGGCCGCGCTCGTGGGCCGCCGGGTCGAGGGCGAGGCGCTCCCGCAGCTCGTAGTCGCCGACCCGCTCGCCGCCTTCCAGCGCATCGCGCGCGAACACCGCCGCGAATTCCACGGCACCGTCGTCGGCGTGACCGGTAGCGTGGGGAAGACGTCGACCAAGGACCTGCTCGCCGCGCTGCTCGGCGGGCCGCCGGCGGTCCTCGCGACGGAGGGCAATCTCAACAACCATATCGGCGTGCCGCTCACGCTCACGCGGCTCGATGTGACGCACGCGAGCGCCGCGGTCGTCGAGGCGGGCATCAGCGGGCCGGGCGAGATGGCGCCGCTGGCGGACATGATCGATCCCGACCACGCCATCGTCACCCTGGTGGCGGCGGCGCATCTCGCGCAGCTCGGCACCCTCGAGGGCGTGGCCGCCGAGAAGGCCGCGCTGCTGCAGGCCGTCCGGCCGGGCGGATTGCAGGTCTTTCCGGTTTCCTGCTGGGCGCACCCCGTCTTCCAGCGGCTGGAGCGGGCGCTCGTGCTCGTGCCGGAGAACGAGGGCATGGTCCGCGTCACCGCCCCCACGAGGAAATTCAACGTCTTTCACCGGCCCGATCGCACCGAGATCCGCTTCGAGGGCCGCCGCACCTTCGTGGCGCGGCGCGTGTCGGGCGGCATGGCGCAGAACGCCGCGCTGGCGCTCGCCCTCGCGTCGGAGCTCGGCGTCGCCGACGTCGACCTGCAGGCACGCCTCGAGTCGTGGCAGCCGTCGAAATGGCGCGGCGAGCTGCGGCGGAGCGGGGAGGCGAGCGTCTATTGCGATTTCTACAACGCCAACCCGGCGTCGATGGCGGACGCGATCGACACGTTCAACGCGACGGTCGGCGCCGACCTGCCGCGGCTCTACGTGATCGGCTGCATGGAGGAGCTCGGCGCGGCCGCCGCGGAGTACCACCGGCAGCTCGGCCGCACGCTGCACCTGCGGCGCGGGGACCGGCTGTTCGCGCTCGGCGACCAGGCCGGCGCGCTGCGCGAGGGGCTCTTGGAGAACGGCAACGACCCGGCGCAGGTCGAGGTGATCACCGGCCTGGCGCCCGTCCGCGAGCGCCTGGCGGGCTTCGCGGGCGCCGTCTTCCTCAAGGGCAGCCGCCGCTACCGGCTCGAGACCATTTTGGACCCACAACCCATCGGAGCACACTGACATGATCAAGTACCACGAAAGTTTCTCGACCCGCATCTTTCTGCCCACCTCGGCGTCCGCGGAGTCCGCCGCCCGGGAGAATCTCCGCGAATTCTGGTGGTTCCTCCGCGCCGGCCGGGAAGTGTCCTCGCCGCCGCCGCACGAGCGCCGCCTGTCCGCCCGCCCGCCGTCGAACCGGGGCACGAACCGCCCGGACATCGCCCGCGCCTCCTGACCCGAGCTCCCCCGGTGCTGAGCTACCTTTCAGAGTTGGAACACCACTTCGGCCCGCTGCGGCTGCTGCACTACATCACGGTGCGGTCGGTCGGCGCCGCGGTGACGTCGCTCTTCATCGGCTTCCTCGCGGGACCGTGGATGATCCGCCGGTTCCGCGACCTGAAGTTCGGCCACGGCTACATCGACGAGCGCACAGGCGCCCTCGGCTCCTCGTACTTCGACAAGAAGCACACGCCCACGATGGGCGGCCTCATCATCT
>CAYMSE010000027.1:0-6242 GCA_964392935.1 uncultured Oleiharenicola sp. | reverse complement strand
TATTACGTGACATTCCCGCACCGGCGTCCGGCCTTGCCGCCGCGGCGATTCGCGGCTCAGCCTCCGGCATGACGACATTGCGTGGCCGGGTTCGAGGGTTGTCCGCGGCGTGCCTTGCTTCGACCGGCCGGCCGAAGCCGGGCCGGATGGCGGGACTGCTGGCCGTCGGTGCGATGGCGGCAATCACGTTGGGGGCGGCGGACGCCGACCTGCGCACGCTGGTGGCGCAGCGCGTCGACGCCGAGTGCGCGTCCCTCGAGTCGATCTACCGTGACCTGCACGCGCATCCCGAGCTTTCGTTCATGGAGGTCAACACCGCCGCGCGGGTGGCGCGCGAACTGCGGGCGGCCGGCTTCGAGGTGACCGAAAAGGTCGGCAACACCGGCGTCGTCGCCGTGCTGCGCAACGGCGCGGGCCCGACCGTGCTCATCCGGGCGGACATGGACGCGCTCCCGATCCAGGAGAAGACCGGCCTGCCCTACGCGAGCACGGCGGTGGTGAAGGACCTTGCCGGCCGCGACCAGCCCGCGATGCACGCCTGCGCGCACGACATGCACGTGACGAATCTCATCGGCACCGCCCGCATCCTGTCCGCGCTCAAGGACCGCTGGTCGGGCACGCTGGTGCTGATTGGCCAGCCCGCCGAGGAGATCGTCGCCGGCGCGCGCGCGATGCTGGCGGACGGGCTCTACACGCGGTTTCCGAAACCCGACTTCGGGCTCGCGCTCCACGTGTGGGCCTCGGCGCCGGCCGGGGTCGTCAACTACGGCGAGGGCGCCTTCCTCGCGAACGTGGCTTCGGTCGATGTCCTCGTGCGCGGCGTGAGCGGCCACGGCTCGGCCCCGCACACGGCGAAGGATCCCATCGTGCTGGCGTCGGAGATCGTCGTCGCGCTCCAGACCATCGTGAGCCGCGAGGTGAAGCCCGGCACGACCGCCGTCGTCACCGTCGGCACCTTCCACGGCGGCACGAAGCGGAACATCATTCCCGAGGAGGTGAAACTCGAGCTCACCCTGCGGTCGTACGACGAGGCGGTGATGGACCAGATGATCGCGTCCGTGCGCCGCATCTGCGCCGGGCTCGGCCAGGCGGCCGGCCTGCCGGAGGACCGTTTGCCCGTCGTGACCGTCACGCCCGAATCCACGCCGGCGATGGTGAACGACGCCGCGCTCACGCGCCGCGTCGCCGCCGCGCACACCGCCTGGCTCGGCGCCGACCGCGTGGTCGCGAGCGGCCCGGTGACGGCCGCGGAGGATTTCACGCTCTTTGGCCGCACGACGGCCAAGGTGCCCGTGACGATGTGGTTTGTGGGTGGCACCGCCGCCGCGAAGATCGCCGAGAGCAAGCGCACGGGCGTGCCGGTGCCCTCGAACCACAACTTCGCCTTCGCCCCTGAGGTGGAGCCCACGCTCCGGGCCTGCCTGACCTCGATGAGCGCGGCGGCGCTGGAGCTGCTGCAGAAGCCGTAGCCGGCGTGGAGCGCCGGCTCGACGAGGGTCGAAAGTCGAACGACGAGGGCCGGGCCGGAAGATCAGTGGTCCGGCTCCCGCGTAGGCCTGGGATTTTCCGCCTTTCAGCTGCGCCGTCGGGACCTTCGACGCTCGCCCCCCGACTTTCGACGATTCGCCTCAGTGCGACTCGCTGAAGCTCGTGATCGAGTGCCACTCGAACACTTCCTGCAGCAGCACGCGCTCGGCCTTGGCGATGGCGCGCTCGAGTCCGGCCCAGGTCTGGCTGTGCGCGATCTCGTTGCGGACCGTTTCCAGGCGCACGACCATCTCGCGGTAGCGCGCGACGCGGCGGTGGAGGTCGTTGATCGAGATCAGCGAGATGAACGCGGCGGCGAGCACGGGGAGGATGATCGGGCCGAAGTGGAAGCAGATTTCCTCGACCCACCCCGGCACCTCGAAGTGGAGCGTCTGCTGGAGCGCGTAGCCCGCGGTGAAGACGATCGCGACCACCGAGCTGGCGGTGAAGCCCGTGCGCAGGCGGCCCAGGAGCGGGATGGCGCGCGATTCCTGCCGCGTGAAGTAGCCGCGCTGGTCGTCGATGCGCTCCTGCAGGTAGCGCTGCTTGAAGGTGTCGAAGTCCGGCGGGGCCTCGCGCGCGGCGCGCCGGTGCAGCACGTCGAGCGAGCGCCGCAGGGGCTCGAGGCCGGACCAGTCGAAGTCGGCGAACAGGCGCGTGGCGCGCGGCAGGCCCCAGATGGCGAGCGCCGAGCGGGTGATCTCCGCCGCGAGCCGGCAGCGCGTCCAGTGGTGCTGGGTGCGCTGGTAGCGCACGAACGTCGCCACCCCGAGCGCGCCGAGCAGGCAGAGGAGCTTGCCCCAGGGCAGCGCGGGGGCGTGCCAGCCGAAGGCCAGGCCCGCGGTCGCCAGCGCGGTCGCGCCCACGTGCAGCCAGACCGTGATGGCGATGAGCCGGCGGAAATGCGGCGAGCTGTGCGTCGCGGCGTCGTCGACCTTCTTCTGGAACGCGGCCACGCGCTCCCGGGACGTGCCGCCGGCCGCCGGGGCCTCGCCCGGCACGGCGTTCAGGTAGCGCAGGTTGGCGTCGTGCAGCCGCAGACCCTCGAAATTCTCCCGGCGCACGACCTTGCTGTCGGGGTTGATGATGACGATCGGCCGCTTCATCGCGCGGGCGTAGGCGACCACGTCGGCGGTGCCCCCCTTGCCGCGGGCGGGCTGGCCGTCCCAGACGACCAGCAGCACGTCGCAGCGGTTCACGATCTCGAAGCCGCCCGACAGGTAGGCTTCCTCGCGCGAACCCGGCTCGGCCGCGACCTCCAGGTGCTCGGCGCGCGCGAGGAGCGCGCGCACCTCGACCCATTCCTCGGCGGGGAAGTCCCGCTCGAAGTCCACGAGCGGCAGCGGCAGGAAGGCCTCCCAGCCGAGGCCGAGGTCGAGCGCCGAACGGACGAAGATCAGGTCCGCGCCCGCGGCGGCCGACGACAGCGCGATCCAGTCGCCCGGCGCCTCCTTGCGCATCTCCTCCAGGACGCTGGTCACGGCCCGACCGACGCCGGCCACGTCGGCGAGCACGCGATGGCCCGAAAATCCGACGACATGAAAGAGCGGTAGTTGGCTGGAGGCTTCGGCCATCGCGCAAAATTACCGAACACCGCTGCCAGCGCCGGTTTAGACTGGCAAGGCCTAAGCTTTGCCGGCAGCGTCCCTCCGCACACACACTGATGCTCGTTCACCCTGCCTCGGCTCGAGCGATGGTCACCCATTTCCGGCGCGAAATTGTTCGGGCGGAGCATTGCCGCGATGCCCGACGCCGGGCGGGTCCAGGGTGGGGAGTCTCCGCACCGCCATGAACCCCGAATTCCTTGCCGCCAGCTCGACCTCGGCCGTCCCCTTCGACGACGACATGTGGGAGGACCTGCTCAACTACATCGAGGAGCGGCGCGTCATCCCGATCATCGGCCCCGAATTGCTCAAGGTGGACACCGAGTCCGGGCCGCGCCAGCTGCTCGAGTGGCTGGCGGAGAAGCTCGCCGCCCGCCTGAACGTCAACGTCGCGAGCCTCGCGCGCCCGCTGGCGCTCAACGACGTCGTCTGCGCCTACCTCGCCGGCCGCGGCCGGCGCGAGGAGGCGTACACCCGCCTGCGCACGATCATGCGCGAGGCCGCCTTCGTCCCGCCGCTGCCGCTGCGCCAGCTGGCGGAAATCACCGACTTCAACCTGTACGTGACGACGACGTTCGACCCGCTCCTCGAGCAGGCCGTCAACGCGGTGCGCTTCGGCGGCGCGCCCAACACCGACGTGATCGCGTACGCGCCGAACCGCGTGGCCGACCTGCCGGTCGAGCGCGACGACCTGCAGCGGCCCGTCATCTACCACCTGCTCGGCCGCCTGTCGGCGTCACCGACCTACGTCATCTCCGACGAGGACATGCTCGAGTTCATCTGCGCGCTGCAGAGCGAGCACCTCACGCCGGAAAAGCTCTTCCACGCCCTCGAGCACAGCCACCTGCTGGTCATCGGCAGCGATTTCTCCAACTGGCTCGCGCGGCTCTTCCTGCGCATGACGAAGCGCCGCCGGCTCTCCGACCCGCGCGACGTGGGTGAGATCCTGGCGGACAACCACACGCTGCGCGACGTGCGCCTCGTGTCCTTCCTCCAGCAGGTCAGCGTGCGCACGCGCCTCTTCGCCGGCGCCGAGGAGTTCGTGGCGGAGCTGCACCGCCGCTGGACGGCCCGGCGGGCGGGCGCGGCGCCGGCCGCCGGCTCGGCCCCGCCGATGCGTTTCCTGCCGCCGACGCGCGAGATGCCGGAGAACGCCGTGTTCATCAGCTACGCGCGCGAGGACCTGCCGGCGGTGCAGAAGCTGAAGGCCGCGCTCGATGCCGCCGGCGTCACGACCTGGTTCGACATGGACCGCCTGGAAAGCGGCGACGACTACGACCGCAAGATCCGCGGCAACATCGCGCGCTGTTCCTTCTTCCTGCCGGTCGTCTCCGCCACCACCCAGCGTCGGCACGAGGGCTACTTCCGCCGCGAGTGGAGCTACGCGGTGGACCGCACGCGCGGCATGGCGGACGGCGCGGTGTTCATCCTGCCGGTGTGCGTCGACGACACGACCGAGGCGGCCGCCATCGTGCCGGAGAAATTCAAGGCCGTGCATTTCAGCCGCCTCCCCGGCGGCGAGCCCTCTTCCGAATTCACCCGGCGGCTGCAGGAGCTGCTCCACGCCCGCCCCGCATGAAACCCGCCACCGCCGCCCCCATCGCCACCGTCGACGCCCAGCACCCCTGGCTGGGGCTCGTCTCGTTCACCGAGGAGACCCGCGGCTTCTTCCACGGCCGCGAGGAGGAGGCCGCCGAGCTCGGCCGCCGCGTGCAGCGCAAGCTGCTCACCGTCCTCTTCGGCCAGTCGGGCCTCGGCAAGACCTCCATCCTCCAGGCCGGCCTCGTGCCGCGCCTGCGGCCCGAGGGCTTCTGCCCGGTCTACGTGCGGCTCGACTACGACCCGCACTCGCCGCCGCCGGCGGAGCAGATCAAGCGAGCGGTGTTCCGCGCCACCGAGGCCGCGGGCACGTGGACGCGCTCCGGCACCGCCGTCGCCGGCGAGACGCTCTGGGAATTTCTCCACCACCGCGACGACGTCCTCCAGGACGCCGCCGGCCGCACGCTGATCCCGATCCTCATCTTCGACCAGTTCGAGGAGATCTTCACGCTCGCGCAGGGCGACGATGCCGGCCGGCAGCGGGCGCAGGCGTTCCTGCAGGATCTGGCGGACCTCGTCGAGAACCGCCCGCCCGCGGCGCTCGAGGCGCGGATCGACCGCGACGAGGCCGACGCCTCGAAGTTCGACTTCGCCCGCGCCGACTACCGCATCCTTATCTCGCTCCGGGAGGACTACCTCGCGCACCTCGAGGGCCTGAAGGCGCTGATGCCGTCGGTCACGCAGAACCGCATGCGGCTCGCCCGCATGACCGGGCCGCAGGCCGTGGCGGCCGTGCGCGCGCCGGCGCCGCACCTGGTCACCGAGGCCGTGGCCGAGGCGGTCGTGCGCTTCGTCGCCGGCGGCGCGGGCCTGGCCCATGCCGAGGTCGAGCCGTCGCTGCTCAGCCTGATCTGCCGCGAGCTCAACGAGGCGCGCCTCGCGCGCGGCCACGCCGAGATTTCCGCCGACCTGCTGGCGGGCTCGCGCGACACCATCCTCAGCGAGTTCTACGAGCGGGCGCTCGCCGACCAGCCGGCCGGCGTGCGGACCTTCATCGAGGACGAGATGCTGACCGATTCCGGCTTCCGCGAGAGCGTGGCGGAGGAACGCGTGCGCAAGGCCTTCGCCGCCGCCGGCGCGGCGCCGGGCGCGCTGGCGCAGCTGGTCGACCGCCGCCTCCTGCGCGTCGAGGACCGCCTCGATCTGCGGCGCGTGGAGATCACGCACGACGTGCTCTGCAGCGTCATCGGCGCCAGCCGCCGCGTGCGGCACGAGCGCGAGGCGCTCGAGGCGTCGCAGCGCGAGCTGGCCGCGCAGCGCGAACGCGAGGCCGCCACGCGCCGGTCGCTGCGGCGCGCGCGGACCGTCGCCGCCGTGTGTGCCGTGCTGATGCTCGCCGCCGCCGGCAGCGCCGTCTTCGGCTGGATCAACCTGCGCCGCGCCCGCGCGGCCGAGGCCGAGGCGGCCCGCACGCGGGCGCTGGCGGAGCAGGCGCGCGCCCAGGCCGAGAAGCTCGTCGGCTTCCTGATCGAGGATTTCGCCGAGGAGCTGCGGCCCACCGGCCGCGTGGAG
>CAYMSE010000026.1:0-8655 GCA_964392935.1 uncultured Oleiharenicola sp. | reverse complement strand
CCCCCCCCCCCAACCCCCAATTACACTTTACCCCGCCACCCCCCCCCGACCGCCCTCCCGACGGATGGCCGCCGGCGGCGGGGTGGAGATGTCACGCAATACGTGACGTTGGACCAAGGGCTCGCCGGGCGGCGGGGGGTGCGGCCGCGCCTTGCGCCGGTGCGGTGGCGGGTCCACGGTGCGGGACGCATGCTCGATCCCATCCAGCTCCTGCCCGAGGTCGCCGCCATCGCCCGCGGGGCGGGGGACATCATCATGCGGCACTTCGCCGCGCCGGTGACGACCACGCTCAAGTCGAGCCGGATCGACATCGTGACCGCGGCGGACACCGAGACGGAGGCGTACATCATCCGCGAACTGCTCGCGCGCTTCCCCGACCACCACGTCGTGGGCGAGGAAGGCGGCGGGCAAGGCGCGCCGGCCGGCCCGGCGGCGTACCACTGGTTCGTCGACCCGATCGACGGCACGGTGAACTTCGCCAGCAAGCTGCCGCACTTCTGCACCAGCATTGCGCTGGCAACGGCGGACCGCGCACCGCTGCTGGGAGTCGTCTATGATCCCACGCGCCGCGAGCTGTTCAGCGCCGTGCGCGGCGGCGGCGCGCACCTGAACGGCGTGCCGCTCCGCGTGTCACCCACCGAGGAGCTGATCGACGCGCTCTTCACCACCGGCTTCCCGTACGACAAGCACACGAATCCGGACAACAACCTCCGCGAATTGGCGGCGTTCCTGACGCGGATCCGCGGCGAGCGCCGCTTCGGCAGCGCGGCGCTGGACCTCTGCTACGTTGCGGCGGGGCGATTCGACGGCTATTGGGAAAAAGACCTCAAGCCGTGGGACACGATGGCCGGGATGCTCGTCGTCCGCGAAGCGGGCGGGCGCGTCAGCGACTATGCCGGCGATCCCAGCCCGCAGCGCCAGGAGCGCGGCCGTTACGTGGCGAGCAACGGGCGGTTGCACGAGGCAATGCTCGCCGTGTTGCGCGCGGCGGCCAACGGCTAGAGCCGGCGCCTTGAATTCGCGCCCAGGGGCAGGCGGAGCGCGACGCTGCCAACGGGCCGGACCGGACGGAGTTGCCCAGGGGTCAGGGCGTTCGACCCGGGCGCGGCGTCGCGCCGGGTCCGTTCACGCCTTGGGCCCCGGCGCCGCGGCGACGCTGGTCGCGGCCATTTCCTGCATCAGGCGCGTGAGGGCGTCCTCCGACATGCCGTGCGTCACCTCGATGCCGTACCGCAGGCGCAGGAAGACCTCGAAGGGGACCCATCGGCCGTTGTACAGGATGCGCTTGGTCCACGCGCACATTCGCACCGTGCCGCCAGGCACGGGTTCGCCCGTCGGCGGATTGGAGCCCGACCGGCGCAGGTGCGCCGCCTCGCGGGTCGCGCGAACCGCCTCGATGCCGGCGCTCGTGGCGTCGGCCAAGGCCTGCAGCCAGTGGACCGTCGCCGGGTTGGCGAGATGTTCGCGCGCCCAGTACGCGCCGAGCGCGCCGAGCGGGGCCTGGCTGCGGATCGGCACCATGACGAGGCTGCGCACAAAGGTGGGGCGGTACGCATCCTGCGGGATGCGCAGGTCGGCCGTCACGTCCGGTATCGCCACCGCCTGCCGGTGCAGCATGGTCCAGCCGCTGATGCACTCGTTGATCGGGAAGCGCCGGCCCTGCCAGAGCGGGGCGATGCTGTCCTCGCGCACGTAGAAGCACTGGTCGTCCTCCCGCAGGACGAACGACACGCCGTCGGCGCCGGTGCCGGCGCGGGCCGCCCGGTTCACGACGTCGATGATCTCGTCGAGGGTCGTTGCGGTGGAAACATCCTGCACGGCCTGGATGAGCAGTTCGACCGAGAGCGCGGTGGCGACCGGTGATGACGACGGCAGTGTTGACATGATGGGTGGGGACACCCGGGCCCGATTTGCACTTCGTCCAATAGCGCGGCATTTCGTCGCGGACAATCCTCGTTTCGGCCCACATTGGAATGGGAGTCGGAAGAATTGCGGATCGCGTGTCCGGCGCGGGCCGGTTCATTCGTTGTCTTGATTGTAAATCCATTCCCTCCATGCCCGCCTCATCCCCTGCCTCCTTTCCCGCCGACCGCGAACTCGTGATCGAGCGCATTCTCAACGCCCCCCGTGAAAAGGTGTACCGTTGCTGGACCGACCCGCAGGTCATCACCCAGTGGTTCACCCCGCCGCCGTGGAAGACCGTGCGCGCCGTGATGGACGTCCGGCCGGGCGGCGCGACCTGCATCACGATGCAGTCGCCGGACGGCCAGGAAGTTCCGAATCCCGGTGTCTTCCTCGAGGTCGTGCCCAACGAGCGGCTCGTGTTCACCGACGCGTTCGTGTCGGCATGGGAGCCGTCGGCCAAGCCGTTCATGACGGGCGTCCTGACCTTCGAGGATGCCGGCCCGGGCAAGACGAAGTACACGGCGCGGGTGCGGCACTGGAGCGTGGCCGACCGCGAGGCCCACGAGAAGATGGGTTTTCGCGAAGGCTGGGGCATCGCCACCACCCAGCTCGAGGCCGCCGCGCAGAAACTCTGAGCGGCGAAACGAGGTGGAACGCGCCGACCCCAGCGCGTTGGCTCGGGAGCGTCGACGCGCGTCGGAGGGAGCGTCTCGGGGTCAAGCCGCTCCACCGGGACGAAGTGCGACGCGCGCCGGGCGCGGCGATCAGGGCATAACGCCCCTCCTGCGCGGGATGGTGCTGCCTAGAATCCGACCTCGGCGCGGACGAACTTCACGGCGGGGCTGCCGACGGAGAGGATGAGGTCGTTGTAGGCCTTCAGGTTGAACTTCGGCCCGAGCTTCTTCTCCGCGGCGGCGCGCATGTCGTCGTGTTCGGTGGCGCCGACAAAGTACGTCGCGAGCTGCGTGTACGAGAGCTGGGCGCGCTGCCACTTGGCGACGGCCTCGCCCTCCTCCTGGAAGCCGCGCTGCATCATGAGCTCGAGGCCCTGCTCCCTGGTCCAGCCGGCCATGTGAATCTTCTGGTCGAGGATCGCGTTGCACAGGACGCGCAGGCGCATCTTGAGCTGCTGCATGCGCGTCTCGGGTCCGCCGAAGCCGGCGTCGGCCATCACGCGCTCGGAGTACACGGCCCAGCCCTCGATGAAGCTGCCGCTCTGGAACACGGCGCGCACGAGCGTCGGCGCCGAGAAGCGGTTGGAATGCGCCAGCTGCAGGAAGTGCCCGGGCATGGCCTCGTGCACCATCAGGTCGCGGAGCATCCAGGCGTTGTACTCGCGGTAGAAGGACTCGCGCCGCGCGGCCGGCCAGTCGGCCGGGGTGGGCTCGAGCGCGACGAACGTCTTGCCGTCCGGCTCCAGCGCGCCGGGTGAGTCACAGTAGGCGATGCCGCGGCCGCGCTTGAATTCCGGCGTGACGATGATGTCGATCGGCGTGTCGGGCACGGTCACGAGGTCGTGCGCCCGCACGAAGTCGGTGCAGAGCTGGAGCGTCTGGCGCCCGGCCGCGACGACCGTCGCGTCGTCGGCGTGGTCCTGGGCGAGGCGGTCGAGCACGGCCTTGATGACGGCGTGCTGGTCGGCCTCGGCGGCCACGCTCGTGCCGGGGAAAAATTTCCGGTACAGCGGCAGCGCGGTGGCGTAGAGCTGCCCCGTGACGGCCTCCAGCTCGCCTTCCGCGCGGGCGAGGATCTCCTCGGGCGTCAGGTCGGAGTTGAGCGTGTAGCGGAGATTCTTGCGGTAGAGGTCGGCGCCGATGCGGAAGTCACCGTGGGAGCGCGGGAGGAGGTCCTGCTCGAGCCACTGCTTGTAGTCGGCGAGCGCTGCCGCGGCCTTGGCCTGGACCGGGGCGAGGTCGGTCTTCAATTGCGGCGCCGCGGCGAGGAGCGGGTCGAGGCCGTGCTGCACGAGGTCGATCGCGCCGGCCAGCTGCTTGATGGCGGTGCGGGTGTAGATTTCGGGCGGGTTGACGAGGTTGGCCTTGGCCTGGGCGATGACGTCGGGGATGGCCATCAGGCGCATGCCGGCGCTGCGCAGGCGCGCGTCGGCGGGGGCGAAATCGCGGGCCGTGAGCAGGTAAATGGAGTTGGCGAGGCTCTGGTTGTAGGAGAGCGGGTCCCAGTTCTGCGCCTTGAGTTCGGTGATGAAGAAGACCTGCGCCTCGAGGTTGAGCTGGAGGATCTGCGCGTCGACGCGGTTCGGACCCGTCAGCTGCGCCGCGTCGATCTTCGCCAGCGCGGCGAGGTGCTGCCGGTAGGCGGCGACCTGTTTTTGAAACGAGTCGGCGCTGTAGTCGGTGACCATGCTGTCGAAGCGGTGGTCGCCGAGGGCGGTGGCGTTCTCGGGATTGAAACGCAGGTAGTCGTCGAGCGCGGTCTTGGCGGCCGCCTCGAACGCGGCGTCAGCCGCGGACTTGGCGAGGACGGAGGAAGTCAGCAGCAGCAGGCTGCCGAGCAGGGAGAGAATGCGGGTGATCTTCATGGGCGGGAAGCTGACAGGTTGTGGGAGGAGCCCAACACTCAAATCCAGGCCTCGAGTCAGGGAATGCACCACGAAGGACACGGAGGACACGAAGCTGAGCCTTCAACGCGGAGAGCGCGGAGCGCGCGGAGGGGGAAACCACGGATGGACCCAGATGCACACGGGTCGCCCAAATACTCCGAAGTCCGAAACCCGCGGCAATTGGGACGCTGGTTTGTGCGATGTTCGGCGCCGTTCCTCAAAATCATCTGTGTCTATCTGTGGTTAAACTGAATTGCTCTGTTTGGTCGGATCTGCCCGCGGCGGACTGCGACCATCGTTCCGGAATCGGCGCCCATAGAGCGCCGCTACAGCGAGCGGGCTTCGTAACGGGAAGCTGGAGTACGCGTGGATCGCTTCGGTGAGGGCCAAAAAATCCGGGCCGAGCGCACTGACGTGCGGCGCGGCCCGGGCACACCCGAACACGGGGGTTCGGAAGGGAACGATTAGCTGGATCGCCACGGTCCCGCGGATGCGGGACCTCGCGATGACCGGGAAGGTCGGCGGTTCGGGCTCAGCCCTTGGTCGGGGACGCGGCGAGTTTCGCCGTGGCGCCGGGGTCGGCCTGGCCGAGCGCCTGCTGGAGGTGCGGGACGAGGCGCTTGGTGAACTCGACCGAGTCCGGGGCCGAGAGGTGCGACCACTCGGGCAGGGTGAAGGCGGCGCTGAGCTCGGGATATTCGTTGGTGTCGATCGCCGGCACGCCGTTTTCCTTCACGAGCCGCTGCCAGCCGAAGGCGAGGGGCACGATGGCCGCCTCCTTGTCGATGAGCGGGCCCTGCACCGGCATGCGCACGAAGACGACCTTCACGCCGCGGGCGCGGAGCTTGGCGACGGCCTGGGCGGTGTCCTTGAAGCGCTGCTCGACGGCCTGCGTCATCATCTCCCCGAACTTGTCCGCCGGGATGAACGGCGGCGGCGGGGGCATGGTGAACAGCGGCAGCCAGCCGGTGGCGACGCGCTGCTGGAGCGGCGAGCCGATGCGGGCGGCCTCCGCGAACATCCGGCCGCGGCGGTCGCGATCGACGGTGTAGAAGTACGGCGGCAGGGCGGGCGGCGCGTGGAAGCTGGCACGATCCGGGATCGGGAGGCGCTTGAGGAGCTGCTTGAGCGTGAGGTCCTCCTGCTTGAGGAAGGCCAGGTGCTCCTCGAGCTCCATGCCGAGGCGGTGGCTCCACTTCTGCGCGTAATTCCACTCGTCACGGCGGCGGAGCGCCTTCTGCGAAACCTCCATCGGCGGCGAGCCGGCGGGGGCGAGGAACATGGCGGGCACGATGTCGAGGATCAGCGTGCCGCGGAAGCTCTCGTCCTTGGCCAGGTCGGCCAGCACGGGGAACGGCGAGCTGCCCGCGAGGGCGAGCTGCACCGGGCGCTTGCCGAACGCGTGCTCGAGCACGTCGAGGTCGGCGTCGAACAGCATGCGCGAGGTGCCAACGAGCACCAGCGAGTCGGGTTGGACCTTGGCGCGCTGCTCGGCCCAGAGGTCGGGCGTGTCGTTGAGCGAGGGCGCGTAGCCGTGGACGCGGGCGTTGAGCTCCCAGGCCACGGTGGCGGCGAGGGTGAGGAATGCGGTGGCCGCGACGACGGACTTCCAGGGGGCGGCCGGGACGACCCGGGTGAACTCGTCGTCCGCCCGCGGCACGCGCGGCACGGACACCTTGATGACCGTGGGGCGCCGGCCCGGCGCGGGCGGCTCGACCACCGGCGTGGACGTCCGGGTTTCGCGGTCGCCGACGGAGGTCGCGGGCGCGTTGGGGTTCAGGTCGAGCTCAGAATTGGAAGTAGATGAATGCATTGCCGTTTCCTTGGGTGAGAATGATGGTGAAGAGCATGACGGTCCAAACGCCGGTCAGGAGCCAGCGGGGGGTGCGGGCGACGACGGCCTCCATCGAGGTGTGCCGGAGCAGCCAGTGGGCGCCGAGGAGGCCGGCGATCACGACGGCGACCTGCAGGATCTCGCGCGTGGGCAGGATGGCCTCGCCCGCGATCGGCAGCTGGCCGGTCATGGCGAGCACGAGGCCCATGGCGGAGCGGAAGTCCGGCGCGCGGAAGAACACCCAGCCGAAGCACACCGCGACGTAGGTGGCGAGGCCGAGCAGGACCTGCACGCCGAGGTGCGACGTCCAGGTGGCGTCCTTGAACACGGCGCGCAGCCCGCGCTCGAGCACGAGGCAGACGCCGTGGATGACGCCCCAGACCACGAAGGTCCAGGCGGCGCCGTGCCAGAGGCCGCCGATGAACATCACGATCATGAGGTTCAGCGCGGCCTGCACCACGCCGGCGCGGTTGCCGCCGAGCGGGATGTAGAGGTAGTCGCGCAGGAAGGTGGAGAGCGAGATGTGCCAGCGGCGCCAGAAGTCGGAGAAGCCGACGGCGGCGTACGGAAAGCGGAAGTTGTCGCGCAGGTGGAAGCCGAGCGTGAGCGCGGCGCCGATGGCGCAAGTGGAGTAGCCGGCGAAGTCGAAGAAGATCTGGCCGGAGAAGGCGAGGACGCCGGTCCACGCGTCGAGGGCGGCGAGCGGCCCGCGGAAGCCGAAGACGGACTCGGACGCGCCGGAGAGCATGGTGTCCGCGAGCACGGTCTTCTCGAACAACCCGAGCGTCATGAGCAGCAGGCCCCAGATGAAGCGGCTGCTGTCGGGCTTCGGCGGCTGCACGGCCTGCGGCAGGAAGTCGGCGGCGCGGACGATCGGGCCGGCGACGAGCTGCGGGAAGAACGACACGGCGAGGGTGAAGTCGCGCAGCGAGCGCGTGGGCGTCGTGGTGCCGCGGTACACGTCGAGCGTGTAGGACAGCGAGTGGAAGGTGTAGAACGAGATGCCGATCGGCAGGAACAGGTCCAGGTGCGGCGGCTGGTAGCTGACGCCGGCCAGCGCGAGCAGGGCCTTCGTGTTCTCGAGCAGGAAGTTTCCGTACTTGAAGAACCCGAGCATGCTCAGGTTGGACGTGAGGCTGGCGACGAGCCAGGCCTTGCGGGCGCCGGGCGTGGTGGCGGCGGCGATGCGCGCACCGAGCCAGAAGTCGAGCGCGGTGGTGGCGAACAGCAGGGCGGCGAACGGCGGGTTCCAGGTACCGTAGAAGAGGTAGCTGGCGGCGAGCAGGAGGTTCTTGCGAGCCTCCCAAGAGCGGAGCGTCCAATACGCCGTCAGGACGACGACGAAGAAGACGACGAAGGTTAGGGAGTTGAACAACATGGCGTGGAGGGATGGGCAGGACTGGGCAGGACGAAGCGGTGAGAATACCAAAACCTCCGCCGGGACGCGATGGGCCGGGCGACTAGGCGCGGTTAGCCGATCGGCCCAGTCTGGGCGCCACGGTGGAACGCGCTGACCCCAGCGCGTTGGCTGGGGAACGCCGGCGAGAGTCGAACGAGCGTCTTGGGGTCAAGCCGCTCCACCCGGAGCAGGGCAAGCGCGGTGGAACGCGCTGACCCCAGCGCGTTGGCTTGGGAACGCCGACGTGAGTCGAACGAGCGTCTTGGGGTCAAGCCGCTCCACCCGGAGCGGGGCAAGCGCGGTGGAACGCGCTGACCTCAGCGCGTTGGCTGGGGTTGGCGCGCGTCAGTCGGTGCGCAGCGCGATGACGGGGTCGACGCGCGTGGCGCGGCGGGCGGGCAGGAGACAGGCGGCCAGCGCGATCAGGCCCAGGCCGACGAAGACCGAGATCAGCGTCGCCGGATCGCGTTCCCCGATGCCGAAGAGCATGCTCTGCATCAGCCGCGTCAGGCCGAACGAACCCGCGACGCCGAGCAACAGCCCGAGGATCGCGAGGCCCATGCCGTGGCGCAGGACGAGACGGATGACATCGCCGCGGGTTGCCCCGAGCGCGGTGCGGATGCCGATCTCGCGCGTGCGCTGGGAGACGGAGTAGGAGATGACGCCGTAGATGCCGATGGCGGAGAGCAGCAGCGACACGCCGGCGAAGCAGCCGAGCAGCATGGTGCCGAAGCGGTTGCCGCCGAGCGATTCGTCCTTGATGACGTCGAGCGTCTTCATGTCCGGCAGCGTCTGGTCCGGGCTGAGCTGGCGGATGGCCTTCTTGACGGCCTCGCGCAGGAGCGCGGTGTCCTGCGTGCTGCGGATCAGGACGGACTGCCCGAACGCGGGGCTCTGCTCGTTCGAGACATACATGCCGGGATTGTTCTCGGGCTTGTCGTCGAGGCCGCCGACGGC
>CAYMSE010000025.1:0-4342 GCA_964392935.1 uncultured Oleiharenicola sp. | reverse complement strand
TCGAGCGGACGGAACACCGTGCCCGGCCAGCTGGCGAAGCCCAGGCGGTTGAGTCCGGCCCGGGCCAGGACGGTCGCGTCGGCCGCGCCGCCCGCGATCTTCTTGAGGCGGGTGTCCACGTTGCCGCGGATCTCGGTGAAGGTGGCGTCGGGAAAGAGTTTCGCGAGCTGCTGTTTGCGCCGCGGACTGCTGGTCGCGATCGTCGCCGGCACCGACACACCCGCGCGCAGGACGAGCACGTCGCGCGCATCCTCACGTGGCAGGTAGCCCGCCACGGCCAGCCCGGCGGGATTCTCGCCCGGCAGGTCCTTGCAGCTGTGCACGGCGGCGTGCGCGTCGCCGCGCAGGAGCGCCTGCTCGAGCTCGGCAGTGAAGAGTCCTTTCCCACCCTGCTTGGCCAGCGACCACTCGGCCTGCTTGTCGCCGGTGGTCACAACCTTGAGCAGCTCGCAGGTCGCGCCCGGCAGCTTCGCCTGCAGATGCGCGGCGACCATTTCAGTCTGGACGAGGGCCAGCGGGCTCTTGCGGGTGGCGAGGATCAGCTTCATGCGGCGGGAAATCTGAAGGGAGCAGGCGTTCCGGCGAAACACAAATCTTTGCGCATCCGTGGCGTTTGGCTCCTCGCTGCCTGCCACGGCAGCCGCACGAGCGATGCGACCCGCGGCTTGCCAGGGCCAGTCTCCGCCCACTGGGCTTCGGCGCGGCCGCCATCGCCACACGCTACCCGGTCTTGTCTTGTGGCGCGTGTCTGCCGGCTGGCTCGCCGAGCCGTAGCTCGCAGAGCGAAGGCTGGTGGACGCCGAGGGACTCGAACCCCCGACCCTCTCGGTGTAAACGAGATGCTCTAACCAACTGAGCTAGGCGTCCGGAAAGCCGCACGTAACGGCATGGGCCGGCGCGCGGCAAGGGCGATGTTGGCCGGGCGCGCGGGTCAGACGCCAACGGCTTCCTTCGCGCGGAGCGGGATGCCGTCGCGGATCATGGCCTCGGCGATCTGGATCGAATTGAGCGCGGCGCCCTTCCAGAGGTTGTCGCCTGCGACCCAGAGGCAGAGGCCGTTGTCCAGCGCCGTGTCGAGGCGCAGGCGGCCGACGCCGCACTTCACCTGCCGGCTGAAGTCGAGCGGCGTCGGGTAGACCTTGTTCGCGGGATCGTCCACGAGCGCGGCGCCTGGAAACGCGCCGATGGCCTGGCGGGCGGCGGCGAGGTCGACGGGGCGCTCGAACTCCGCGCTGATTGCCACCGAGTGCGCGCGCACGACCGGCACGCGGACGCAGGTGGCCGAGACGCGCAGCTGGGGCAGTCCCATGATCTTGCGGCTCTCCTCGCGCATCTTGGTCTCCTCGCCGGTGTACCCGTCGGACCCGAAGGAATCGACCTGCGGAATGACGTTCTGGAAGATCTGGTACGGATAGACCTTCTTGGCGAGCGGCTGACCCTTGGCGTAGGCCTGCGTCTGGGCCTCGAGTTCGTCGATGGCGTCGGCGCCGGTGCCGGACACCGACTGATAGGTCGAGAAGAACACGCGCTTCACGCCGAACAACCGGTGCAGCGGATAGAGGCCCATCAGCGCGACGGCCGTCGAGCAATTGGGACTGGCAATGATGCCGCGGTGCCGGCGCGCGGCCGCGAGGTTGATTTCGGGCACGACCAGCGGGACGTCGGCGGCCATGCGGAACGCCGAGCTCTTGTCCAGCACGAGGCAGCCGCGCTTCACCGCCTCCGGCGCCAGCGCCTTCGCGATTGCGCCTTCCGCGGCGAACAGCGCGAAGTCGAGCCCGTCAAATGCCTCGGGCGTCGCCTCGCGCACCGTGAGTTTCTTCCCGCCGACCTCGATGACCTTGCCCGCGGAACGAGCGGAGGCCAGCAGCCTCAGCTCCCCGAGCGGAAACGAGCGCGCCAGGAGCAGACCGATCAACTCTTGACCGACTGCTCCCGTGGCACCGACGATACCGACGTTGTAGGTGGATGAATTGCTCACGTGAATGATGTGATTGAACGGGTCAAAGAAAGGTGCGCGACGCTCGGACTCAAGCCGACATCGCGACTTATCACCGTATCCATTGCGCAACAGTTGCTTGGCTTTTACCTGGACGGCTGTCTCGTAAAGTCGCACGTCGTGTCCACCTCCAGCCGCCCGCCGTCGAACGTGAAGGATTCGCTCGGCACGCCGCGCGGGCTGCACGAGATCGCCGAGAAGGTCGGCGCCGGCCAGCCCCCCGGCATCGTTTTCAAGGCGCGCGTGGCCACCGGGCGGCATTTTTCCGAGTACGCGCCCGAGGACCAGGCGAAGCACCTGATCACGACGCGCGTTCTGTGGCTCGGCGGCCTCGAACCGGGCGTCAACCTCTGCCAGGATGACGCCGGACTGGTCGTCGACACGCGCGCCCGCTACATCTATCTCCACGGCACGAATCACGAGGACCTCCTCGGGCGGCCGTCGAGCATCGGGTGCATCGAGATGAGCAATCTCGGCGTGATCGAGCTCTTCGACCAGGTGCGGGCCCGCGACCAGGTCTGGATCGAGGACTGAGCCGGGCCCCGCGCCTCGCGGGGCCGCGCGCGGTCCGCCGCGCGTCCCCGGCAGTTCGGGGCCAACCCGCCCCGCCGTCAACCCATCGGACCGCGACCGGGCACGCGATTGCCAGTCACTCCCCGTGGGAAAGCGCGGCGAAACGACTGGCCGGCCACTCCATCCACTCCTCCTGCGGCCCGCCTTTCACGTTGAGCAGCGAGGCAAAGGTGAACACCGCGGGATCGGGCAGCCAGGTGCCGGCCCACGTCTGGTCCCGGCGCACGAGCCCGGCCTTGTAGGGATGGAGGAAGGTGTAGAGCGCGTAATCCTCGAGGTTCTCGTCGCCGCCGATCCGATGCTCGCGGAATTCCCGCTCGAACGTCTCGGCGTAGCCCGCCTCCCGGCGGATCGTGGACTTCCAGCGGTCCACCAGCTGGGGAAGGTTGTGCAGGCGCCCGGCCTCGATCACGAGGTGCGCATGATCCGGCATGAGGCACGCGATGAGGACGCGCCCGTCGTGCTCCCCGTGCCACGCGCGAAAGGCGGTGAGGCAGATGTTCCGCGTGCGGGGAATGCCCAGCCAGGGATTCCCGCCCTGGCTGGGCAGCGTGAGAAAGAAGCGCGCGCCCGGCTCGGGGGCGCGGTTACCCCAGGGCTGGCCGGTGGTCCGGACGGGGGGCGGGGTAGGCATGGGGGCGTATCTCGACGGGAACCGCGCCCGTCGTCAAGCGGGCCGCGGCGTCATTGATTCCGGCCGAACAGGAGGCGGAGGGAGTTCAGGCAGACCACCAAGGTGCTGCCCTCGTGGGCGGCCACGCCGACCGCCAGCGGCACGGTGCCGAGCGCGGTGGCCAGCACCATGACGATGACCACCCCGAGCGAGATGGTGAGGTTCTGGCGGATGATCGCCTTGGCGCGGCGGCTCAGGCGCTCGGCGGCGAGGAAGTTCTCGATGCGGTCGTGCATCAGGATCACCTCCGCCTGCTCGAGGGCGGCATCGCTGCCGCGCGCGCCCATCGCCACCCCGACGTCCGCGGCCGCGAGGCAGGGCGCATCGTTGACGCCGTCGCCGACCATCGCGACCTTCCGGCCGCCGTTCGCGCGGCGCAATTCCTGGATCGCTTCGACCTTCTGCTCGGGTGTGAGGTGCGCGCGCACCTCATCCAGGCCCAGTTCGCGGGCGACGGACTCCGCCGCCTGGCGCCGGTCGCCGGTCAGCATCACCGTGCGGATGCCCAGGCGCCGCAGTTCCCCGAGCACGTCGCGCGACTCGGCGCGGATCTGGTCCTGCAGGAGCACGCGGCCGAGGACATCCTTGCCGATGACCCACACCTCGGCCAGTTCGGCCGGCGCCGGCGGGAGCTTCTCCGCCCAGGTCGCCAGCGGGCCGGCCGCGAGCAATTCGCGGCGGCCCAGCAGCGCCTGGCCGCCGCCGTAGTTGCCGCGCACACCCTGCCCCACGATGTTCTTGAATTCGGCCAGCTCGATGGCCCGCACGCCACGGGCCTTGGCGTCGCGCACGATGGCGCGGGCCAGCGGATGCTCCGAGCGGCTCTCCAGGGCGTAGGCGAGTTCCATCACCTCGGTTTCCCGACCCGCGGGAAAGCTCTCGTAGCTCACGACCACCAGCTCGCCCGTCGTCAGCGTGCCGGTCTTGTCCAGCGCGACCACGTCGATGTCGGCGAGCTTCTCGATGGCCGCGCCGCCGCGGAAGAGCACGCCGTGCTTCGCGCCCCAGGCGATGGCGGCGAGGATGGCGGACGGGATCGACAGGACGAGCGCACACGGGCTGGCCACGACCATCAGCGTCATGGCGCGATAGAAGGC
>CAYMSE010000024.1:0-4031 GCA_964392935.1 uncultured Oleiharenicola sp. | reverse complement strand
CTGCAACTTCACTGAAATCCGGCTGTTCCATCGCGACGAGGAAATTGCGACGGCACAGATTGTTCCCGAGCGCACGCTTCGCCCGGATCAGACGGACGCACGCGCAGATCGGGCAATCGCCGAGCACGACACCGCTCCGTTCTTGAGCCTTCTTGAGAGGCTTGCGGCAGGTGCAGGTCAAGAGCCTATTGCACGTGATGCAGAGCATCTTGCTGCCTTGATGGCCCACTCCGCACGTCTCGTTCGCGGAATTGTCGCAGATCGATTGGCGGAGCTCCACGCGGCACAGAACTCCACTCATGCGCTCATGCAGGTGAGGCAGGAGTTCAGGGACGTTCTGTACGCTCATCCTGAGGCGGGCGGATACTCCGCTAGGGATTTTGATGCGCTCTTTTCTGCCGCATTCGCCCAGACGCTCGCGTTCGGCCTCCTCCTGGTGCGCGAAGCGACGGGGGAGAGCGTCGGTCCGACTGCTTGGGAGCACATGCCAGATGAGCACCCGCTGATGCGCACTGCGCTGCGGGTTCTGAGCCTTCCGGAAGTAGTTCAGGATGTCGGCATTGGCTTTGACGTGATGTGTGACACGGTCAACAGCTTTGCGCCGGAAATCCTCGTGCCAAGACCAGGTGGGCGAGATCCGATCCTGTATTTCTATGAGGATTTCCTTCGGACGTTCGACCCGGAGGCGCGCCAACGTTATGGCGTCTACTACACGCCGGTCGAGGTGGTGCGCTACATGGTCAGTGCCCTCGATCGTGCGGTTCGCGAAAATCTGGCCACGCAGGGCTTGCGCGACCAGCGCGTTACCATACTCGACCCGGCAACGGGCACCGGAACATTCCTCCTCGGAATAGCCGAACGCGTCAGGGAGCAGGCGCTGGGCGAAGGCGGCGAGGGCATGGCAGCTCTCGCTCTGCAGGACCTCTCCCAGCGGATGTTCGGACTCGAGCTGCTGGTCGGACCGTACGCCGTTGCCCACTATCGCATTCGCCATAGCCTGGTCCGCAATGGAAACGTGGCGCTGCCACGACTCGGCGTTTATCTCGCGGACACTTTGGCGGAACCCGGTGCCGCTGCGCCCATGGGTCGGCTGGGCTTCGTCTCGGAGGGGATCACCGCCGAGCGGCACCAGGCGAACAGGATCAAGTCAGAGCAGCCGATCTTGGCCATCATCGGCAATCCGCCCTATCGACGGCTGGAAGAGGGTGAGAACCGGACCCTCGTCGGCGACTGGATGGATGAGCTGTGGGATGATCTGAAGGCGCCAGTGCGCGACGCCGGACATGGCAATCAGCTCAATACGTTTCCCGAGCTTTCGGTGGCCTTCTGGCGCTGGGCGATATGGAAGCTCTTTGAATCGGAGAACGCGCCCGGCCGCGGCGTCATCGCATTCATTACCAATCGCAAGTTCCTGACCGGCTGGCCGTATGCCGGCTTGCGCAAGATGATGCGCGAACGCTTTGATCGCATAGAGATCATCGACCTCCGAGGAGATGTTCGGCGCGGTGAACGGGCCGGCGTTGAAGCGGACCAGGGCGTTTTCAACATCCAGGTGGGTACCGCCATCACGCTCGCTATTGCGGATGGCAGCAAGAGTGCCGGTGAGCTCGCTCAAGTGATGTACCAGGACATGTGGGCTGAAGCGCGGTTCTCACGCGGCGCGAAGTTGGACTGGCTACTTGCGACCAGTGCCTTTCCAGAGAGGAGAATGGCTCAGTTTGCGCGAAGCATTTGTGTTCTCAAAATCGGGTATGAAGAGTGGCAATGATGACACCTTCGTGAGTCCGGAGCGGAGCGCCTTATCTGCACAAGTCGCACCAGTGCTCAACAGCAGAATGTTCGACCCGTCGTTAGTGACATACTATTCGTACCGCCCACTCGACCGACGTTGGTTTTACAATGACCTGCAGCTTCTTGATCGGCCTGGGCCCGCCATGCAACGTGTGTGGGGGGCAGAGAATGTTGGCCTCTACGCTCTGCCGTCCGGGACAGGTGCCGGACCCGCCGTGTGGTGCCATGGCTTGCTACCTGACTACCACGCGTTCCGCGGAAGCTATGGGGGTTATGCATTCCCGTTTTATGATAGGCGCGCAGGGCACGGTCCGTTCAACTTGCGGCTCGAACTTGTAGCGAGCCTTGGTGCAGCTTACGGCCAGGAGATCGCAGCGGAGGACACGTTCGACGCAATTCTCTGCTTGCTGTCGGCCCGTTCGTACTCCATGCGGTTTGCTGAGGACCTCGAGGACGTCTTTCCACATGTCCCCTTTCCCGCTCGGCATGAGGTCTTTCAAGAGGCAGCACGCATCGGTCGCGAGATCAGGGCCGTGGAAACATTCGCACGCGAGCCTCGAGCCGACTACCGGCCCCCCGCATTTGTCCGGGTCGAGACCCAGCCACGCGGCGCGTTGGCGTCCGTCGAGTACTCCGACGACGGCATCACCCTATGCGAGGACGGCACGGGTCGAATCGCTGGATTGCCCATGAGCGTGTGGGAGTTCTCGGTCAGCGGCTATCGCGTCCTGCCGCGGTGGCTCGAGGCAAGAATTGGACTGCCGGCCGATCTGGCACTCGTGCGCGGGCTGCGGGACATCTGTGGGCGCATTGCCGAACTCATTGATCTGTTCGCTCAGGCCGATACAGTCCTCGAAGCGACGCTGAATGAGTCGCTGACGCGCGAGGCTCTTGGCCTTGCTCCTGGGGGACAAGACGCAGATGACGAACCAGACTGACCTCTTCGGTCGAAGTCCGGCTCAGGGCAGCCTATTCGGACCGGGAGAGGACCGTCTGCAAGCCCCGCCTCAGAGTTCCGTTCCAGACCCTGAGATGATTCGTTTCCGTCTCCAATCGCTGCTTGAGAAGGCCCGGTCCGCGGAAAGGATGCCGTGGTCGGAACGTGAAGCACGGATGTGGCAAACGGTTTTCCCGAATATGGCCAAGTGGCTGCCGGAAGACGAGGCCGATCAACTGCGCTTCGAGTTTGCTCAGGAGATGAACCGGCTGACTCGGGCCGCTTGAGCCGTGGCGCGGGGCGCGCCATATATCTTCCCCATGCCCCGCAAGCCGAATCCCGACACCATCCCGCGTCCGCGCCCCTCGCGCGGCAAGTCGGGCAAGCCGCCCGCGCCGCCGCCCGAGACGCGCGCCGGCACGCCGGACACGCAGCGTCGCGGCAAGGGCTTCGGCGAGGCGCCGCAGGCCCCGTTCATCCCGCGCTTCTCGTCTCCTGCTCCCCGTTTTTCACCGGGAGAGAGTCGCGGCCTGCCTTCGGCGAAGGCCGAGGGTGAGGGGCAGTCACACGGCGCTGAGCAAGGGTCTGCCCCTCACCCCAACCCTCTCCCCGCAGGCGGGGAGAGGGGGTCACGCCCCGCGAGCGGGGAGAGGGGATCAGGCGAGGCGCAGCGGAAGCTCCCCGCACTGCGCACCGTCCGCGCGAAACCCGAGGACTTCTCCCCCAGCGCCGCGCTGAACGCGCTGCTGGCCAAGCCCGAGGAGCGCTCCGAGCGCGCCCGCGAGCTGCTCGCGCGCCAGCCGATGATCGCCAGCCATCCGCTCGTGTCGGGCGGCATGCCGCTGTTCACGCCGCATCGCCCGCCGCGGCCGGAGAAATCCGAAGGCGGCATCCCGTTGACGCTCGTGTCCGAGTACGAGCCGCGCGGTGACCAGCCGCAGGCCATCGAGGAGCTGGTGGCCGGCGTAGAGCAGAACGAGCGCAACCAGGTGCTGCTCGGCGTCACCGGCTCGGGCAAGACCTTCACCATGGCGCACGTCATCGCCCGCACGCAGCGCCCGGCGCTGATTTTGGCGCCCAACAAGACGCTCGCCGCGCAGCTCTACGGCGAGTTCAAGAGCTTCTTCCCGGAGAACGCGGTCGAGTACTTCGTCTCCTACTACGACTACTACCAGCCCGAGGCCTACGTGCCGCGCACCGACACCTACATCGAGAAGGAATCGTCGGTGAACGAGCAGATCGACCGCATGCGCCACGCCGCCACGCGCGCGCTGCTGGAGCGCGACGACGTCATCATCGTCGC
>CAYMSE010000023.1:0-4334 GCA_964392935.1 uncultured Oleiharenicola sp. | reverse complement strand
GCGGCAGGCCTTGAGGTCGGTCTTGCCGGTGCCAAGGAGCGGAATCGCGTTCACCTTGCAGACGACCTTGGGCACCCAGAGGTTCGGGAATCCGGCCTCGAGCAGCTTGGCGCGCACGTCGGAGAGCACGACCTCCTTGGTGGTCAGCAGGACCAGCGCCTCGCCCTTCGAAGGATCGGGAATGCCGGTCACGACCGCGACCGGGCCGTCGGGCTGCTCCCACTCGAACGCCGTGATGATGCGCTGCTCGACCGTGCCGTGCGGCACCATCTCGCCGCCGATCTTGGAAAAGCGCGACAGGCGGCCCTCGATGAACACGAAGCCGTCCTCGTCGATCCGGCCCAGGTCCCCGGTGACAAACCAGCGGTCCTTCAGCGCCGCGGAAGTCTTTTCCTCGTCCTTCAGGTAGCCGGGGAACACGTGGGGGCCCTTGAGCCAGAGCATGCCGACGGCGGTCGGCGGCAGCTCCTCGCCGGTCTCCGGGTCCACGATGCGCGCGGTGGAGCCCGGGAGGAGGCGCCCGACCGAGCCGGTGCGCTTGCCCTCCTGGTGCTCCGCCGTCGAGGTCGTGATCGGCGGGTGGTACTGGTTGATGCTGGCGGCCGGTGTCGTCTCGGTGAGCCCGTAACCCTGCAGGATCTCGATGCCGAACTGCTCCTGGAACGCCTCGTAGAGGTCCATCGGCAGCTTCTCGGCGCCGGTGACGACGAGGTTGAGGCTCTTCAACTCCTCCTTCGTCGCCTTCTTCAGGAACGGGCGGATGAAGGTCGGCGCGCCGACCATGACGGTCGCCTGCTCCTCCTGGATGGCCTCGACGATCTTCCGGGTGTCGAGCGGGCTCGGCACGGTGACCACCTTGCAGCCGCGCAGCATCGGGTACCACAGCGTCACCGTGAAGCCGAACGAGTGGAACACCGGCAGGCACGCCAGCATCGTCGCCGTCTGCGGCAGGATCGAGAGCGACGAGATCTGCGCGCAGTTGGCCAGGATGTTGCGGTGCGTGAGCACGACGCCCTTCGGTTCGCCCGAGCTGCCGCTGGTGAACAGCAGCGCCGCCTCCTCGTCGTCGCCGCTGCGCGGCAGGCCGAGCAGGCTGGCCACCCACTGGTTGGGCAGGAGGTGGACCGCGACGAGCCAGGGCAGGACCGCAAGCTTGCCGCCGGCGGCCTGGATCTCGCCCTTGAGGTCCAGCGTGTTCTCCGGGAACGGAAACTGCGGGATCTTCGCCTTCATCGCGTCGGCGGTGATCACCGTGCGGATTTCGCCCAGCTTGAGCGACGACTCCACCGCGGCGCGCCCGGCGGTGAAATTCAGGTTCACCGGGATCTTGCCGGCGCAGGACACGGCGAGGTTCGCGATCGCCGCGCCGACGCCCGGCGGCAGGACGATGCCCACGCGCCGGTCCGGCACGTTCGCGCGCAGGCGCCGGGCCAGGACGGCCGCGGCGGCGAGGATGCGCCCGGCGGTGACTTCCTGGCGGGCGGCGGTCCGGTCGATGATGGCGACGTGGCGCGGGCGCTTGGCGAGGGCCCGGACCGTCTCGCGCCCGAGGTGGCGCTTGAGCACCGGCCGCTCCTGGAAGGCGCGCTCGCCGAGGTCGAGCAGCGCGAGCCGCGCCGCGCCCGGCGAGATCTTCTCCGGCGGGATCGGTTCGCCGAAGATCACGCAGACGTGCGTCGGCATGAGGCGCGGCGATTTCCACAGGTACTTGTTGCCGGCGAAGGAATAGATCGAGCCCCAGAGTCCGTCGATGACCGCCGGGATCACCGGCGCGCGGGCCGTCGTGGCGATCAGCTCGAAACCGCGCTTCAGCCGCATGAGCTGGCCGGTGCGCGAAATGCCGCCCTCGGGAAACACGCACACGATCTCGCCGTGCTCGATGGCCTCGACGGCAAGACGGATGCCCTTCATCGGCTTGTTCGCTGTCACCGGGATCACCCCCGCCGCCCGGAAGACGAAACGCATGATCGGGTTCCGGACGAACCCGGCGAAGGCGAGGAAGCGGATGGGACGCGGCGACGCGATCTGCAGCACGACGGCGTCGACGTACGACAGGTGGTTGCAGATCATCAGCGCGCCGCCCGACGGGACGTTCTGCCAGCCCAACGACCGCACGCGGTAGAAGATCGGACCCATCAGGCGCATCACGGTGCACACCGTGTGGTGCGGGATGTGCCAGAGCGCGTAAATCAGCATCCCGACGGTCATCAACGCCAGTACGAAGAGCTGCGTGGACGGACTCCAGCCGAGCAACTGGCCACTTGCGAACAGCCAGAACAGGCCGTTGGCCGCCTCGCCAGCAATGCTATCCAACAGCCCCACCGCGGCGAGGATTCGTCCGCGCCGGTGAGCGCCCGCGGTTTCCTGGATGAACGCATACAGCGGAACGAGGAAGAGGCCGGAGGCGAAGCCGCCCACCACCAGCCAGACGTGGAAGGCGTGGGTCGGGGCGCCGATGGCGCCCTGCACGAACAGCGCGACGGCAAGCAGCGCTCCGCCGATCGGCGCCAACCCGAGCTCCACCCCCCGTCGCGACAACAGACCGGCCACGAGGTTGCCCAGCAGCGTGCCGACGCCGAGCAGGAGGGCCATGACACTCGCGGACGTCGCGGAGCCGAGCCCGCCGCCTTCGTGCAGGTTCGCCCCCATCTGGATCAGCAACACCAGCATGTAGCCGCCGACCCCGTAGAAGAACATGATGCCGAACGTCGCCCGCAGCAGGGGACGCTCGCGCCAGAGCTCGCCGATCTGCCGGCCGTGGCGCCAGAGCAGGTTCCAGTCGAAGCGCTCGCTGGACTGCGCGGGCGTGGCCGGCACCAGCTGGAATACGAGCCAGGACGCCAGGGAGAAAATCGACAGGATCGCCGCCGTCAGGAAAGCGCCCCGCGCCGCAGCGTGGCCGCCAAAGTGCCCGAGCCCCAGCGCCCGGCCGGTGAGGGCGTCAAACATCCACCCGCCGGCGAAGATGCCGGCGAGGATCGACGTCACGGACAGCATTTCCATGACGCCCACCGCCCGGGACAACGCGTTGGCGTCGACCATCTCCCGGAGGATGCCGCGCTTCGCCGGGGCGAAGATCGTGGCCTGCAGCGCCAGGAGCACGAAGCACGCAACCGCGCCCCAGATCGACTCAAACCACAGCGCCACGGTGAGAAGCACCATGATGCCGGCCTGCGCGCCGAGCGAGGCGTTGAGCACCGCGCTCTTGGAGTACCGGTCCACCACCCATCCCGCCAGCGGCGAGAACGCGATGAACGGGGCGATCAGCAGCGCGCTCAACAGCGCGCGGATCGTGTTGGGATCGGTGTCGCCCAAAACCCCCGGATACTGCGCCAGCGCGATGAGCATGAACTTCGCGGCGTTGTCATTGAACACGACTTGCGCCTGCGCGCCCATCAGGGCGGAGACGGACATGCGGGGTGACTTCATGCGAAGGGGACCAGACAAGGCTTTGCGAAATTGCCGCGGGGTCGAGCAAAAGTCTCGCCGCGCCGCGCGAGGTCCGGATCCGCGGATTCCCTGAAACCGTCAGCCCCGGGGCCGCCAGTCACGCAGATCCCGGGCCAGCGCCCCGAAGCCGCAGGGAAAGTCGTTTTCCAACCGCCGCAGGTCGCCGTGGTGGCGGGACACTTCCTGCACGGCGCGTGTCATCTCGTGTTCGAGCGACGGACGGTCCGTGCCGTAGACCCGGACCTTCAGCTCGCGACGGGTGTAGGGCAGGACGCCCCTCGCCTGCCCATCCATCCACGCCTCCTCCGTGATCGAGGTGTCGCGTCCGCAGAGATACCACGCCTCGATCGCCGGCACGCAGAGGCCCACCGCGCGCAAGACGCGGCTGCGTCCGTGCGCCGGCGGCAGGTTGCGCGTCGTGCGCCGGAAAGCCGAGCGCAACCGGCAGACGCGGCAGAGCGGATGGTAGAAACCCGGCGCCTCGTGCTCGTTCGTGTGCACCGGCGAGTCGTCGGCGTCGACCACCACTACCAGCCCCTCCGCATCCGTCTGGAAGTGCAGGTGGCGCACGACGGCGGGCAGGATTTGTTCCACCGACGGCCAGCCGCGCGCCCGCAACGTGGGCTGTACGAGGGTGAGCGAATCGCGCAGGACGTCGCGCACGAGCACCCGGAGCGCGGCTTCGTCCGCCGGCGATTCGCTGAGGATCGCGAGCTTCATGGCCCGGCGCCGCCGCCGCGGTTCGTGGCGATCGGTGCTCCGTTCCCCGGGGCTCCGCAAACTTCTCCGGACCACACCCCCGGACTGGGCAACTGATAGCGGTGAACATTCATCCCACAACGGCGGCGAAGCCGCTATTCCCCCGGCACGCCGCCGAGGATGCC
>CAYMSE010000022.1:0-6372 GCA_964392935.1 uncultured Oleiharenicola sp. | reverse complement strand
CCCGCGGTCTTGCCGAGCAGCACGCGGCAATTCGAGGTTTCGCCGGAGAACCTACGACCGAACAACTCGGCGTAAAGCGTGGGATAGGGAATCACCCGGCCATGGGAGCGCGCCAGCAGGCGCAGCAAATTTGTCTCCTGGGGCGACAAGTGAACGCTTCGATTGTTGCGCGCGGCCCGGTGTTCGTGCGGATACACTTCTGCCCCCGCAAACGCGAACGATGCGGCCTGGCGTACCTCGGCGGCTGCCTGGCCACCCTGCAGCCGGAACTTGGACAAGTAGGCCAGGAGCACGTCGACGCGCAACGGATCCCGGAGCACGCAATCCGCGCCGATCGTCACCTGGCGCGCCTCGGTCGCCGCAGGGGTATCCGCAGCCATGAGCACGATGACTTTGGGGCACGGGGTGGAGGGTCGGGAACGCAAGAATACAAAGATGTCGTCCGAGAAGCCGTCCTGCAGCCGATGCCGGACGAGAATCACCCGCGGCGTGGCACGCTCGAAATTGTGAGGGAACTCCCCCATGGAGGCGCAAGGGAGGCTGGGCCAACCCCGCAGGTCGCACACTGCGGTGAGCAGCGCTCGTTCGCGTTCCGCACTCGAGACGATCAATATCATGTCGCGGAGCCAAGGAATGGCGCGAGTTCACCAACCGTCAAATCGGCAGCACCACCATGATCGAGAATCGTTCCGACGCGGGACGAGTTGCGAGCCCCAACACGCCCCGCGCCTTTTGCACGCCGTGAACGAGGCCGTGGCAGGGAGTGCGCAGGTTGTCGGTCGCGTCCCCGCGAAGCCAGGCCGCCCCGATTGATTCCTCCGGCGCGGGGCCGTTCGGGGCAATCGAGATCAGTGCGCCCGGGCTGCTGAGCGACGCGTTGCGCCGATTGACCCACAGGTACTCTTGGCGGCGGGAATTGCGGATGGTATCCTCGATGCGAATGGTGGTCTCGCACTGCACTTTGACCGTGGTTTCAGGTTCGGCCACGGCCAGGGCCTGAAGGAGGGCCGGTACCACCAAGAGGAGAAAATCAATCCCGGTGAGCCCCGAGAGGGCGATGTCGCGTCCGAGTGGCCGATACTCGAAGGTCTGCTGTTTCAAACCTGCCTTGCCAAGCCGGGTGGCGATCGTGATCGCGTGCCGGACACAGTCATCCACGATGGCGGGCGAGGTCTCCCGATCCGCGAAGGCGGAGGAAAAGTAGCTTTCCGTGATGGCGGACGCGATTTCCACCTGCTTGCGGGCCTCCTGCAGGCTCCGATAGTGCGGCATCAACTTGGCGTCGGCGCGAGCAAGTGCTTCCAATCCGTGCTGCACGTTGGCCAGCAGCGCCTGCGCGGTGGACAACAGGCCGGCGTTTGAGACAAGTGCGTCCCGGGAAAATTCCGCGGCCGTGGTCTCGATGTCCCGCTGGATGCGGGTCAGCTCAAGGTCGCGCAGAATCGCCTCGGAACCTACGGAGAGGGAGAGTTCCCGGCGCCGTTGGCGCGTGCGGTCCACCCAATCGGGCACGGCTTTTTCGAGACGTTCACGATCGGGCAGGGGCTTGGGTATGAAGTCGTATACCTGCAGCGGAATCGCCTTGCGCAGGTTCTCGTCGGAATCGTACCCGCTGAAGATCACGAAGCCGAGGGCCGGGTCCACCTTGCGGGCCTCCTCGATGAACGTCAGGCCGTCCATTTCGGGCATATGGACGTCGACGATGCAGATGTCGTGCGGTTCCTTTGAAATACGCTCCAGGCCGTCCTTCGGCGTGAGCGCGCTCTGGAGGCGGCACGAGCGGCCCAGTCGCAAGCGGAGCGAGGAGTGAATCTGGGCTTCGTCATCGACGATCAGGATCGAAGGGGGCAGGGGACGTGAGCTCGCTGATTTCATGGGGGGTGGATTCAGGCCGGGGCGGCGGAGTTTTTCCGCTCGAGCGCAAGTTCTCCCTGGTGGGTTGCGGGTGGCGCGGATTCGGCCGTGGCGGCCGCGACGCTGTTCCGATGCGGCAGCACCACGGTGAAGACGGAACCGCGCGGAATGTTGGGCGTGACCTGGATGGTTCCTCCGTGCAGCTCCACAATCTTGCGGCAGATGGCCAAGCCCAGACCCAGGCCGCGGTGCTGGCGACCGGTGTCCTTGGTGGTGAAGTAAGGTTCGAAGATCCGCTCCACCAGTTCGGGGGGAACGCCATGGCCGCAGTCACTCACGCGGAACTGGATCTGGGCGTCAGGCGTTTCAGCGAGGGAAACTTCGACGGTTGCGGGTTCGCATTCTGAGGCATCAATGGCGTTCGTGACCAGATTTTGGAGAAGTCGCTGAATGAGTGGCCGGTCGGCGGTAAAATAGATGGCTTCGATCGGTGGGGTCACCAAGGACACGCCTTTCGCCTTGGCGCGATCCTGACAGATGTTCACCACCTCCGGCAGGAGTTCGCTGGCATCGAACAGGCTGAGTTGTGGAACAAGCCGACGGGCAAACAGCAGGCTTTCGCCGATGTACTCGCGCATGACCTTGAGCGACTGCTGTGCGTGCGCCAGTACTTCGGATTCCGGGGAGCCGGCGGCGGTGATCGACTCCATATGGAGGAGGATGGTGGCAACCGGAGTGACCAGATTGTTCAGATCGTGCGCCAGGCCCCGTGACATCACCGCTGCGGTCTCCATTTTTTCAATCTTCGCAGCATGGGCGGTGACACGCGTGTGGGTGAGAATATTGTCCATGAGCTCCACCAACTCGAGCAGCGTTTGGATATCAGGGTAGGTGTAAGGCCGCAGGCTTTCCTTCTGCCCCAATCCGACCAGCAGCGATGGCGACGGACTTCCGCGCGGAACCGCAAGCAGTGCGCCGAGATTGTGTTCGGCGAGGAATCTGGCGCACGCCTCAGATCCCGGCTTGGCCTTTGATCGAAGCAATGTTTCCGGGGTTACCCATCCGTCTTTCGACACCAGTGCCAACCCAACCCAGTCTCGCTGAAGGATCGTTTTCCCGTCAGTGAAGACCTCGTCTTGAATAACCATCATTGAAGTATTTGGCGTCTGGCACCAGTCCCGCAATAGATCACCGAATTTCGACAACAACGTGTTTTCGCCTGGTTCGCCGCGGGCCCAGTCAATAATGTCTCTTCGGGTTTCAAGGATTTTAGCACGCGCATCTAGCATCATCCATTGACGCAATAGTGGATCTATCGTGAACAAGAACCAACACGCGAAGACCGAGGCAGCTACGAGACTCCAACGTTCCGAGAGGGCCGGTGATACGATCTCTCTAATTGCGATTGCTACGATTCCGACCAGGAAGAACGCCAATATTCGCTGTCCAACTGATCGAATGATGTGTTTCGCCTCAAACACTCGTTGATAGCAAATGCCCCAGACGGCGATGCCGTGTAGTACAAGGACCCAGACTGGCCCTGACCGGCGCAACCATACGATGTCGAGAGTTCTTCCAGTTCCGCTGCAAACTAAGTTCCCAATACAGGCTGCGGCAAATCCGAAGACCAAGTACTGCATCTCAACTCGTCGAATTCCAGTGAGTTTCCGGAATCGTCGCCAACTGATGCTGATAGTTGCTAGAACGCCGATCGTGAGGATCGCGAGATAGAGAGTGTAAGCCAATCCACGTCTTTCGGTCACCGGTGTTGCATAAGGACGAACGAACTCATCTGAAATCGTCGTACAGGCTGCAATGGTCGCTAATCCAAACCACCACAGGGACGACTTTAGCGTACGAACCAGATCGGGTCGGTCCGCGGTGACCACCGCCTGCATAAGCCAAAGGAACCATCCAAGGTACGCTGCAACGGCTGAACTGGCCCGTAGCCAAAACACCAAGGCGGCGGATGGAGTTGCGGTTTCGATGGCCCCCTCGCCAATTGCCATGGCAATACACAGCGCCCACAACGCAATCCAGATAGAGGCACTAAAGAAAACACGGTTTACTGCCCGCGCAGGATTTACGCACAGTAGCACCACACCGTTGGTAACACTCAACGCGGCGCTGGCAAAGAATAGGTACTCTCCCATATCGGTGGGCGTGGCTATCGGGTGCCGGACTGACTAACTGGCCGAAAAACCGGAGTCACTTAATATTCGAGTGCTAAGTTTTACGCCCGCAATGCGGAGGTGTAGCGGGCGGCCAGTTGTTTTCCGCTTCTAAAGCCACCTAAATTGAGGCGGTCCGCCAATTCTGCGTGCTGAGCTCCATTGGCCCCGGGATGCTGGACGGCTCCGGACACAGTGAAGTTAATCTTTGGCGCCGGCGATTCGATGGCGGCGAAGCCAATCGTCACCTCGCCGACCGGCCCATCGTCCGTCCCTGGATTGTGAGCACGGAAACAATCTCGATTCAGCATGCTCGTCGCGGTGTCCGATCGGCCACCGCCACCGATTGGAACCGTAGCCCGCAATGGAAGTCGAAAATGCGCCGATGAACCGAGCACTTGCCTGGCTTTCCCTCTGGTTTGCCACATTCCCGCTCGCCGCGTTTGGAAGCGAGATTTGGCCGGACGCCGCTAGTTTGCCCCTGGCGTCCTTCCCCCACGTCGCGTCGCGCGAAATCGCCATCGGCAGAGGGGTGGTTATCACGGCAAGATTCGAACTCACGGAAAAGGGTAACGGCGGCCTGACCGTCCCCGGCTGCGGTATTCGCGTCTACGACGCCGAGCGTGACGGGGTGACCTTCAGCTACTACCTGCTCACATGCGAATGGAAGGACACCAACGCCGACGGCTACCTGGACCTTGTCGTGACGGGCACGGCACAGGTTTGGAGTGAAAAGGGTGATCGAGTGGACGCGGAAAAATCGCTGTCCGCCGTCTTCGTCTATTCGCCGGCGAAACGAGCGTTCACCAAGGTGCAATGCTCGCCTGAGATATACTCTTGGAGCAACCATGGCATCGCGACAGAGCGTCCCACCGCACCAGAAAAATAACGCTTGCACGCGGCGGCGGTCGTTTGGTTAATCACCGGCTTGCGTTAGTGAGAGTCTGCTGGTCGCAGGCTCCCACCACGGTCAGTCCGGGCAACCGGACACTAACGGTGTCGCCGGCCCTCCACAAGCGGGCGACACGGGGCGAAAGCTCCCGCAAAAGACCGCGCCACCAACAATATAAACCATGTCACAACCCGTTAAATCCGAAGTCATCGCCCAGTATAAAACCCACGAGAAGGACACCGGCTCCAGCGACGTCCAGATCGCGCTGCTCACTGCCCGGATCAATCACTTGACCGAGCACCTCCGCACGCATCGCAAGGACTTCCACAGCCGCCGCGGCCTGCTCCAGATGGCCAGCCGTCGTCGCAAGCTTCTTGATTACGTCAAGAGCGAGGACCTGGCAAAGTACAACGACCTGCTGCAGAAGCTCAACCTGCGCAAGTAACCCGCTTTCACGAAAGGCGGCCCACCGACGGGCCGCCTTTTGTCCAACCCCTCGCGAGCAGCCCCACCGGGACATTTCCGCTTGCCGCCCCAGCCGGAACTGGGACCGCAATCCGAAATTTCTCGGGAGCTGATTCAAAGGGGATCGAAACGGAAAACCTCCGAACCCCGCGCTCCGGCACCGGCAATCCGGCCGGCCGCTGCGCACCATCCGAAAGTCAGAAAATGAATCAGAAATACAACGTCACGGTGCCCGGTCTGGGCATCCAGTTCTCCACCGGTTCCATCGGCAACCTCGCCAACGGCGCGGTCATCGTCACGGTCGGCGAAACCAATCTCATGGTCTCGGCCTGCGTCGCGCAAACGATGCGCCCGGGCCAGGACTTCTTCCCGCTCACGGTCGACTACCGCGAGAAGTACGCCGCCGCCGGCCGCTTCCCGGGCGGTTATTTCAAGCGCGAGGGTCGTCCTTCCGAGAAGGAAATCCTCACGTCGCGCCTCTGCGACCGTCCGTGCCGCCCGCTTTTCCCCGAGGGCTTCCTGAACGAGGTCCAGATCATCGGCCAGCTCCTGTCGGCCGACCAGCTGAACGAGGCCGACATCCCGATGGTCAACGGCGCCAGCGCCGCCCTCGCGATCTCCGACATCCCCTGGGCCGGTCCGATCGCCGCCGTGCGGGTCGCGCTCATCGACGGCCAGTTCGTCGCCAATCCGACCATCGAGCAGATGTTCAACTCCTCGCTCGACCTGATTTATGTCGGCACCGAGAAGGACATGCTGATGATCGAGGGCTCCGCCGACCAGCTGCCCGAGGAGGAGTTCATCAAGGCCCTCGAGTTCGGCCACCAGGCGATCCAGCCGATCATCGCCGCGATCAAGGATCTCGTCGCCCAGTGCGGCAAGCCGAAGGCCACCTTTGCCCTCGTCGGCGCTACGCCCGAGGCCCGGGCCATCATCGAGCGGGTCGTCCCGGCGGACCGCCTCGCCACCGCCATCTTCGGCAAGGAGAAG
>CAYMSE010000021.1:0-4212 GCA_964392935.1 uncultured Oleiharenicola sp. | reverse complement strand
GGGAAGCTGGGCCTGTACGAGCCAATCCACGGTTCGGCGCCCGATATCGCCGGGAAAGGCATCGCCAATCCCACCGGTACCATCCTTTCCGCCGCCATGCTGCTGCGTCACTCCCTTGGCCTGGAGGCCGAGGCCCGAGCTATTGAGGCGGCCGTCAGCGCCGCCCTCGACGAAGGCTGCCACACCGGCGACCTCGGTGCGGCGAAGCCGATCACGACCACCCAGATGGGCGATGCAGTCCGCGCACGCCTCAAAAGCTAGGGCCCACGGGCCAAATTCTCCTCTTCGCAATGAATTCCTCCTCCCAACCGCTCGATACCACGCGCTTCATCGCGAAGCACGTGGCGGGGCTCCGCCGTTCCGGCATTCGCGACTTCTTCGAGCTGGTGGCCAAGACCGACGGCGTCATTTCCCTCGGCATTGGCGAACCTGATTTCGACACCCCGCAGCCGATCCGTGACGCGGTCAGCTTTGCCATGAACAATGGCAAGACGCACTACACGTCAAACCTCGGCCTGCTTGAGCTCCGCAAGGAGATCTGCCGCTACGCCGAAAGCCACTTCAAGGTGAGTTACCGTCCCGACGACGAGGTGCTGGTCACCGTCGGCGTTTCCGAGGGCCTGGACCTCACCCTTCGCTCGCTGCTGAATCCGAGCGAGAAGGTCATGTACCACCAACCGTGCTACGTCTCGTATGCGCCGTCGGTGGAACTCGTCCACGCCGTGGGCGTGCCGGTGGCGACCCACGCCGTGGATCTTTTTTCCCTGGATGCGCCGGCGTTGGAGGCGGCGTGGCAGCCTGGCTGCAAGCTGCTGCTGCTGAACCTGCCCTGCAACCCGACCGGTGGCGTCTGCTCGCGCGAGCAGCTCGCGCGCATCGCCAAGTTCGCGGTGGAAAAGGACCTCATCGTCATCAGCGACGAGATCTACTCGGAGCTCATTTTCGAGGGCACGCACACAAGCATCGCCAGCCTGCCCGGCATGCGCGAGCGCACGATCCTGCTGCACGGATTCTCGAAGGCCTTTGCGATGACCGGATTCCGTCTCGGCTACGCCTGCGGACCGGCACCCCTGATCGAGGCGATGATGAAGGTTCACCAGTACTCCATGCTGTGCGCTCCCAGCATCAGCCAGGAGGGCGCGCTGGCCGCGCTGCGCTTGGGCGACGATGCCACGAAATACATGCGCGACCGCTATCGCGAGCGGCGGGATCTCTTCGTCCGCCGGATCAACGCCGCCGGCCTCAAGTGCCACGCGCCACGCGGCTCATTCTACGCGTTCCCGTCGGTCGCGTCGACCGGCCTCGACGAAGGGGAGTTCGCCCGGCGGCTGCTGACCGAGTACAAGGTCGCGGTTGTGCCCGGCACGGCCTTTGGCGATGCCGGCAAGGGGCATGTCCGGGCGTGTTTCACGGCCAATGAGGAGAAGCTTGCCGCCGCCTGCGACCGCATCGAGCGGATGCTGGCTTCGCTTCGCGTGAAGGCGACGGCCTGAACCGGCCGCCGGGAAAAAGAAAAGCCCGTTCCTCGCGGAACGGGCTTTGTGTTTGGGCGGATGGCCCGGAGTTAGAAGGTGTAGGTAAAGCCCACGTTGGCCCAGAAGAGGTCGTCCTCTGCGCCGTCGATGTCGTTCGAAGCATAGCTGCCGCCGAGCGTGACGGTCGCCTTGTCGGACAGCTTGTACGGGAACTGGACGGACGCGCCGTAGTAGGTGTAGTGGCCGCCGCCGTTGTCCACCGACACGTAGCCCAAGTTGGCCGAAACGTTGCACGTGACCTTGTCGTTCACCGGGATGCTGTAACCGAGCGAGCCCTGGCCGGTGGTGGCATCGAGGGTGAAGTCGCGATAGAGATAGAGGCCGAGCGTGACTCCGCCACCGATCGTGCCATTCAGACCGACATACGGTTCGAAGGTCGCTTCGTCGGCCCCGCTGCTGGTGTCGAGCTGCGGGTAGTAGTAGAGGGTGGCACCGACATCGAGCGTCCAGCCCTTGGCGACTTCGAAGTTATAGCCCGCGTAGAAGTCGATCTCGTTGTCGTAGTCGCGGTCGAGAGGTTGGTTGATCCAGATGCCGCCGTAGGCCGCACCGGACGTCAGCTTCAGGGACGGCTGGAAGGACCCCGTGGCGATCTTGACACCACGGAACACGTACGAGCTGGCATACGGAAAGTCCGCCGTCACCGAATAGGAGGTGGCCGGAGCGTCATCCGCAGACATCAGCGCGCCCGTGACGAGCGCGGCGAGGAGGAGTGCAGTTTTTTTCATTAGTGTAGGTTTGGTTTGGATGGTTCGAACGCCCGAGAATCATACAAGAGCAGGTTCTTGGAAAGCCGAACTATGAGCCAAAGAGCAAGCCACAGGCCAATCCATGAGGATATTTTTTTATCACCCAGATTGGAAATCCGGGAGCAGGACGATTCGCGGGAGCGGAAAAAGAAAGCCCCACCCTGGAAGAGGGCGGGGCGGATTGTGGAGCGTGGGGACGCTTTAGAGCGCCGAATCGCCCCGCTCGTCCGTGCGGATGCGCAGGACGTCCTCGAGCGGGACGACGAAGATCTTGCCGTCGCCGATCTTCCCGGTCTTCGCGCCCTTGGAGATGGCTTCCACCACCTTGCCGACCTGTTCGGAAGCCACGGCGACCTCGATCTTCACCTTGGGGAGGAAGTCCACGGTGTATTCGCTGCCGCGGTAGATCTCGGTGTGGCCCTTCTGGCGGCCGAAGCCCTTGACCTCCGATACGGTCATGCCCTCGATGCCCACTTGGGAGAGGGCTTCCTTCACTTCGTCGAGCTTGAACGGCTTGATGATGGCGATGATGAGTTTCATGGAGTTGGGAGAAGTGGAGGTTAGAGGATGTAGCCTTCCTCACCGTGGTCGGTGATGTCCAGGCCCTGCTGTTCGGCTTCCGTCGTCGGACGCAGACCCACGATGGCCTTGACGAGGTACGCGATGACGGCTGTGGCCACAATGGACAGCACCAGCGTCAGCGCAATGGCCTTCAGCTGCGCCACCCACAGGCCGCCGTCGGTCACCAGCGCCGCCAGGCCGTTCTTCTTGGCGTAGCCCTCGGAGACCAGGTTGGCGTTGACCTCGGAGGTCGCCAGGATGCCGGTGACCAGCGCCCCCAGGGTGCCGCCGACGGCGTGCACCCCGAAGGTGTCCAGCGCGTCGTCGTACTTGAAGATCGACTTGATCTTGGTGCAGGCGATGAACGGCACGATGCCGGCCAGGACGCCGATGATCACCGAGCCGGTCGAGTTCACGAAGCCGGCCGCCGGGGTGATGACCACCAGGCCGGCCACGATGCCCGAGCAGAAGCCCAGCACCGAGGCGTGCCCGCGCACGATCTTCTCGGTCATGCCCCAGACGAAGCCCGCGACCGCGGCCGCCAGCGTCGTGGTGGTGAAGGCGTTGGCCGCGATGCCGTCGGCGGCGACCGCCGAACCGGCGTTGAAGCCGTACCAGCCGACGTAAAGCATGCCCGTGCCCACCATGCACAGCACCATCGAGTGCGGCGCCATCTTCTCCTTCCCGAAGCCCAGGCGGGGCCCGAGGATCAGGCAGAGGATCAGCGCGGACCAGCCCGAGGACATGTGCACCACCGTGCCGCCGGCAAAGTCGATCGCCGGGATCTTGGCGTCGGCGTTCCACACCCCGTTCATCAGCCCCGTCGCCCCCCAGACCATGTGCGCCAGCGGGAAGTACACCACCAGCATCCAGATCGTCACGAACAGCAGGATGGCCGAGAACTTCATGCGCTCGGCGATCGCGCCCACGATCAGCGCCGGGGTGATGATCGCGAACATCATCTGGAACATCGCGAAGACGTTCTGGCTGGTCCAATAAGAGTAGTTGGTGTTCGGCGCCGAGGTGACCCCCTTGAAGAAGAGGAACTCGGTGCCCCCGAGGTACGGGCTGCCGAAGCTCGTCCCGAAGACCAGGCTGTAGCCCACCGCCCACCACAGGATCGTCACCAGCCCCGTGATGCCCAGGCACTGCGCCAGCACCGAGAGCACGTTCTTGCGCCGCACCAGCCCGCCGTAGAACAGCGCCAGCCCCGGCAGCGTCATGAACAGCACCAGCGCCGCGCTGGTCATCATCCAAGCGTTGTGGCCCGGTCCCGCCACCCCGGTCAGCGCCTTGCCGGGATCACCATTGTTAACGTACGCTTCCAAGGCCGCGATGCGCTCCTCAGCCGTCGGTGCGGCCGGAGC
>CAYMSE010000020.1:0-6492 GCA_964392935.1 uncultured Oleiharenicola sp. | reverse complement strand
CAGCAGATGGCGGAAGGAATGCTCGATCGCGGGCAGGTCCTGGATCCAGCCGTAGGGCTTGACCGACATCTGGACGAAGGGGTTGCCGCCGAGGACGGTGGCGAGGAAGGATTGGCGCGCGGCGGTCAGCTGCCGGCGGGCGGCCATGAGGTCCACGTGGCTCTGCCGGGATTTTTCGCGGAATTCCTCGAGCTTCTTCTTCAGCTTGTCGATTCCCTCCAGCTGGGTGTTGACGGTCTGCCGCTGGGTATTGAGGCGGGCGAACTCGGCGACGTCCTTCGTGCCGACCGCCTCGAGCTTGGCCTTCAAGTCGTCGTAGGCCGCCTTGGCGCTGTCATACTTGGTTTGCCACTCGGAAGCCTGGACCTTCTCGAGCCAGGCGGCGAAGCGGACCTTTTCGGCTTCGGCGAGTTCGGTCAGCCGGTCGGAAAGGTCCGTGAGCGCCTGCTTGCCCTCGCGCAGGAGTTCGAGCGCCGGGGCGTCCTGGTTCGCATCGAACTTCGCGGTGTCGGCTTCGGCCGGCTGGAGTTCGAAGGCGGCGCTCGCCAATTGCTGCCGGGCGGCGAGCGATTCCTTCTCGATCGCTTCGAATTGGAGCCGCTGCGCCTCGCGCAACTGGAATTGCTGCAGGACTTCGGCGTGCTTGGCGCCCTTGAAGACCGCGAGCTTCTTGTCGATGTCCTCGAGGGTGCCGCGGAGCTTCGAGCCCTCGTTGATCTGGGTGACGAGGACCCGCATCTGCGCGCGGATGCTCATGAATTCCGTTTCTTTCTGGCGCAGGGCCTGGAAGATCGCCTCCGCCCCGACTTCCGTCGCCTCGTCGACGAGCGACAGGAGGGACGAGGCCTGCTCGGCGAGGGCGGCGATCTGGCGCTGGCTGAAGATCCGCACGGGAAAACGCTGGACGACGTCACCCTCGGTCACGGTCCAGCCGCCGCTGGCGGAAGACTCCTCGATGACCGGAGCCTGCTTGGGTTTCCAGGTCAGGCGATAGCGGGCCTCGCCCTTGCGGTAACCGAGGATGACGATCGTGTCGTCGTGCATCGCGCCGTCGTCGTCACGGCCGTGCGGGATGGAGCCGAACAGGTTGACGGTCTCCTGGATTTTCCTGGGCAGGCCCCGGTCGCGGGCCAGGGCGAAGCGGCTGAATTCGAGGATGGAGGATTTGCCGGAGCCGCGGCCGCCGATCAGGGCGTTGAGCCAGGGATTGAAGGTGATTTCGAGGGGTGCCGCCCGGCCGCAGTAACGGGCGTTGGTGACGGCGATCGACTCGATCCGATTTTCCGGGGGCAGGTTCGGGTCGTAATCGGCGGCCAGCGCAGTGGACCGTTTCAGCGAAAGTTCGTCGCCGTCTAGGAGCGCCAAGCGCAGTCCATCGATCGAGGGCTGGCCCATCTTCACCCACGTGAAGTGCGAGCCGGGCATGCGCTGGCCGGGCGCAATCGGCAGGGTCAGGGGGTGGTGCGAGTCGGAGCCGAGCACCCGGCTCCACCGTCGCTTGTGCTGGGTGTAGAGTGCAGGGAAGGCGAAGGCGTCATCGATCACTTCCGCGCTGGAGATGTCCTCGCAGCGCAGCAGCGGACGCAGGTCGTTCCCCTTCAGCTCGACAAAGGCGCCCGTCGTCTTGTCCACGTGCGCGGGGATGAAAATGCCGTTCAGTTTTCTCACCTCCTCGCAGATCGTCGTGACCGACTCCTCGCAGCTGCCGTCGGAGTTGCCCCGCGTGCCGCGGAATTTGGCGGCGCCGATGAGGCCGTCGACCGTGCTCACTGGCACGGAGGGATCGAAGATCGCGAGAAAATGACTGCGGCCGATGCTGAGTTCCACACCGGGAAAGAGCGTGATCTCGCGAAAATCCGGGTTCGCTTCGGTGCGGAGTTGGATCAGGGCATCACGCAGGAGCTGGATGCCGGCGGCGGTGTTGTGGTCGGTGATCGCCACGCAATCGACGCCCTGGCGCATGAAGTCGAGGAGCCAGTCCCGGGCCGGGCGAAGCAGCAGGGCCGCTTGGTCGGGGCCTTTGCCATAATCAACCGACGCCGGGGTGTGCGTGTGGAAATCGAATTTCCACCAGCGTGAACCGCTGAAGGCGGGTGTGCGCATAGAGATTGGCCCGCCGAAATCCTTCCCTCATGCCCCCGGTTCCTGCAAGCGATTTGGCGCCACCCCAGTCATGAAAGCGAGCGACAACAGTGGTGCGACCACCGGCCTCGGCTCCAACCGCCCACGCGAAGCGAAGGCGGCGGACGGTCGTCCCAACACACCACCGCAGCTTATCGTTGAACATTGCCAAAGTGCAGTTCGCCCGCTGCACCTCGAACTCAACCCGGCGGTCTCGGCCATGTCCCCGGGAACATGGCGATTGCTCCGGCATAAATTATCCAGAGTGCGGATTCCTCGCCGGAGCCGCCTGTTGGAGTCGCTGATACATCTTCTGCAGGCGCAGGATTTCCGGAAAGTCTGTGATCTCGACGTAGTACTTACTCACGTCGTCCTTCGCTCGCAGCTTAGCTTGGAACAGGTTGCCGTGAGAATATCCCTCGACGAGCACAAGCCAGACCGAGCCATTCTCGAGGCGCTCGCAGTAATAGTTCTGTTCGAGCATGCTCGTATAGTATGTGCCCGGCTTGAATACCGTGCCGAGCCCGATCGGCAGCGCCAGCGCGTCGACGGTTGTCACCGGGCGGTTCTGCACGCAGTCGAAAAGCTCGAAGGACAGGTTCACCTTTCGCGCGAGGTGATCGTCCATCCCGGACATCGAAACGAATCGCTTTCGTTGCTTGATCACCTCGAAGGCGAGTGAGCGTACCGGCGCGGGTTCCAACAGGGTCGGGATCTCCATGATGGTGCCCGGAAGTGAAATCTCCATCGGTTCCGCCTTTTCATATTCGTCGGGCAACGGAACAGTGCTCAGAACGCGATCCAGCAGATGTTTCAGCGTCTCCCTTGCGGCTTGCTGTCGTACGACGCCGTGCGCCAACAGGTAGTCGAGCCGGTTGTTTGACTCCGGAATCGGCAACGGCGGCCGCGCGTCGGCGAAGTGGATCACGAACTTGTACGCGCCGAGGGTCGTCTGTTCCGGAGCAGAATCGGCGCCGGGAGGTTCTTTCATTTTCTCGTTCAGTCGCAAGAGCTCGATGCCGTGCCGCTTGGCCACTTCCAGACAACCCGCTTGGAAGCCCGAGGCAGACACAAGGACCGCTTTGTTCGCCTTCGCATCCCGGGACTTTGTTGCAAAGGCGTCCACTTTCTCCACCGCCACCGGATGCTTCTGTTCCTTGCATTCAATCAGCGTCAGATACTGGTGCGGCCCCTTTGCGAACCGAACCGCCACATCAAACTGCCGGCCTTCGATGCTCTCATTCCAAGTCACCGTCGCCCCGTGACTGGTCGCAAGCTCGATTGCCGCGATGATGCGTTCGAAACGCTTCCAGCTCTTTCGGTCGGGGGCCGCCATCGAGCGCTATTCACACCCGAAGACGTCCATGACTCCAGACTATCTTGAAACTGGAACGAATCGATTAAGGCGCTGCTGCTTTGCTATGTTTCTCCCCGAACACCAAGTGATCATCATCCACAACGAAGTTTGCTGTAACGTCCTCGCCCACCTGCCCCCCGATAAGAGCACGGGCAAGCTGTGTTTCGAGATGCCGCTGGAGGAAGCGCTTTAGCGGACGCGCGCCGAAGACCGGGTCGTAGCCCTTCTCGGCCACCCACGCCTTCGCCTTGGCGTCGAGCGCGACGGTGACGCGCCGCTCCGCCAACCGCTGGTTGAGGTCCGCGAGCAGGAGGTCGACGATCCGCTCGATCTCCTCGAGCGCGAGCGGCTTGAACAGGACCGTCTCGTCGATGCGGTTGAGGAACTCCGGCCGGAACGCCGCGCGCAGGTCGGCCATGACGGCCTCGCGCACGCTCTCCGGGATCTCGTCGCTCTTCACGCCCTCGAGCAGGTGCCGGCTGCCGAGGTTCGACGTCATGATGATGACGGTGTTCTTGAAATCCACCGTGCGGCCCTGGCTGTCGGTGATGCGGCCGTCGTCGAGCACCTGCAGCAGGACGTTGAACACGTCCGGGTGCGCCTTCTCCACCTCGTCGAAGAGCACGACCGCGTACGGCTTGCGCCGCACGGCCTCGCTGAGCTGGCCGCCCTCGTCGTAGCCGACGTAGCCCGGGGGCGCGCCGATCATGCGCGCGACGGAGTGCTTCTCCATGTACTCGGACATGTCGAGGCGGATGAGATTCGCTTCCGAGTCGAACAGCTGCTCGGCCAGCGTCTTGGCCAGCTCGGTCTTGCCGACGCCGGTCGGGCCCAGGAACAGGAAGCTGCCGATCGGGCGGCGCGGGTCCTTGATGCCGGCGCGGGCGCGCAGGATCGCCTCGCTCACTAGGCGGACGCCCTCGTCCTGGCCGATGACGCGCTGATGCAGCTCGTCTTCAAGGCGCAGCAGCTTCTCCTTCTCGCCCTCGAGCAGGCGGTGCAGCGGGATGTGCGTCCACTTCGAGATGATCTCGGCGATCTCCTCGGCGGAGACCTCTTCCTTGACGAGCGTGGTCTTCACCGCGCCGGCCTTCTCGACCTTGGCCAGCTCCTTCTCGAGCTGCGGGATGCGGCCGTGCTTCAGCTCGGCGATCTTGTTCAGGTCGTACGCCCGCTCAGCCTTGGCCATCTCGAGGCGCGCGGCCTCGAGCTCCTCGCGCACCTTCTGCACGCGGTTGAGCGCGTCCTTCTCCTTTTGCCATACGGCCCGGAGCGCCGTGGCCTTCTCCTTGGCGTCGGCAAGGTCCTGGCGCAGCTCCCCGAGGCGGCGCTTCGAGGCGTCGTCCTTCTCCTTCTGCAGCGCCGTCTCCTCGATCTCGAGCTGCATGACGCGCCGCTGGAGCTCGTCGAGCTCCGTCGGCAGCGAGTCGATCTCGGTGCGGATCATGGCGCAGGCCTCGTCCACGAGGTCGATGGCCTTGTCGGGCAGGAAGCGGTCGGAAATGTAGCGGTGCGAGAGCACGGCGGCGGACACCAGCGCATTGTCCTGGATGCGCACGCCGTGGTGCAGCTCGAAGCGCTCGCGCAGTCCGCGCAGGATGGAGATGGCGTCCTCGACGGTCGGCTCCTCGACCAGGATCGGCTGGAAGCGCCGCTCCAGCGCCGGGTCCTTCTCGATGTGCTTGCGGTACTCGTCGAGCGTGGTCGCGCCGATGCAGTGCAGTTCGCCGCGCGCCAGCATGGGCTTGAGCAGGTTGCCGGCGTCCATCGCACCCTCGGTCTTGCCCGCCCCGACGATGTTGTGGAGCTCGTCGATGAACAGGATGATGCGGCCCTCGGCCTGCTTGATCTCGTTGAGCACGGACTTCAGGCGCTCCTCGAATTCGCCGCGGTACTTCGCGCCGGCCACCAGCGCGCCCAGGTCGAGCGCGAACACGGTCTTGTCCTTCAACCCCTCCGGCACGTCGCCGCGCAGGATGCGCTGGGCCAGGCCCTCGACGATGGCGGTCTTGCCGACGCCGGGCTCGCCGATGAGCACGGGGTTGTTCTTGGTCTTGCGGGACAGGATGCGGATGGCGCGCCGGATCTCGGCATCGCGGCCGATCACCGGGTCGATCTTGCCCTTGCGCGCATGCGCCACGAGGTCGACGCCGTACTTCTCTAGGGCGTTGTAGGTGGATTCGGGCGTCTCGGATGTGACGCGCTGGTTGCCGCGCATCTGCTTCAGCTCCGCCAGCACCTTGGCGCGATCGAGGCCGAAGCTCTCGAAGTACTTCTTGAGCGCCGTGGGCTTCCCGACGTGGATCAAGCCGAGCAGCAGGTGCTCGACGCTCATGAACTCGTCCTTGAGCTTGTCCGCCTCCTCCTCGGCGCGCGTGAGCACCTCGTTCAGGGCCTGGGTGACGTAGATTTTCGACACGTCGACGCTGCCGGAAACCTTCGGGATGCGTTCCAGCTCGCGGTGGGCGGCGAGTTGCAGCGCGCTCACGGTCAGCCCGAGCTTCTCGACCAGCGCCGGCACGATGCCGCCCTCCTGCGCGAGCAGGGCGACGAGCAGGTGCCAGGTGTCCACCTCGGAGTGGCCGCGGCGGCGCGCCTCGTTCTGCGCCTCCTGGACGGCCTGGCGGGACATGACGGTCATTTTCTCGGGATTCATGGTAAGGGAGTATACTCCCTTGCAGGCGGCGGGCCACCCGCCGGACGGACGATTTCCCTCTGGCGCGGGCCCCCGCCCCGCCTGCGCTGCGCCAAAGCGCGCAGCGGATGGCGCAGTGGCGCGCCACGCTGGCCAGGTGGCCCGGCCGCTCCTGGTGGAAATTCCGTCCCGTTGTAGGTCGGGGTTCATCCCCGACGGGGCTGGATACTGTCGGACGTAAAGGGCCAAGTGACACCTGATGCCGAACAGCTGCTGGGGCTGCGGCTAGCTTTCGTTTGGCGTGGTGTGCCATGGAACGAGGCGCACTCTTAAGCGACGGCGAGCGAGTTTCGGTTGATGGCGCGGATCCGCGCGGCGC
>CAYMSE010000019.1:0-5506 GCA_964392935.1 uncultured Oleiharenicola sp. | reverse complement strand
AGTGCGGCCAGCAGGACGCGGGCGCGAAAACAAACCCGGGCGAAACGGAGGACGTGCATGCGAAAGCGAACGCGGCCCGAGCGTCGCGTGCATGCTCCGGACCCGCCCGCCGTTGGCAAGCCGGGATCCCGGCGGTGCCGGTCACTTGCCCGGTGCGGGCGTCGCCACCGGCGCGGGTGCGGCGGGCGCGGTTTCGCCCGGGGGCGGGCGCTGGCCGATGATGAAACTGCCGAGGCTCGGCCGCGGCGCCAGGCGCCACTTGAGCTCGACGTTGCGGCCGCGGGTTGTGAAGCCGACGGCCGCGCGCCAGTGCGATTCCGCCGGCATGCCCGGGCCCTCGCGCGGCACAAAGGTCCACTGCGCCAGCGCCGATTCGGCCGCCTGCGCAAATTCGGGATGCGACGCCCGCAGCGTGTGCACGCCCTTCACCGTGCCGTCGGCGAGGATCGTCAGCTCGACGATCGCGCCGCCCACCACGTCCTGGGCCGCCAGGGCCGGGGGATAGACCGGCTCGGCCTGGTGGCCGGCGCGGAGCACGGGGCGGTTCTCGTTCGCCGCCGGGCCCTGGTCGTCCTCGACCGGGAAATTGAACGGCCGGCGCGCCTTGAACGGCACGGCCTTGCCGTTGACAAGCCGCGGCTGCTGCTTGTCCTGCGCCGCCAGGTTCAGCGCCATCTGCTCGAGCTGGTGCTCGCCGGTGGGATCGTCGCTCTGGAAGATCTTCGCCTCATCGGGCGTGCCATCCTCCTTGTAGGTGATTTCCAGCACGACGTTGTAGCCGGGCTTGGTCGCGGAGGCGGTCTGGGCCTGCGCGAGCGCGAAGGGGAACAGCGCGACGGCAGCCAGGAAAAGACGGACGGGGTTCTTCATGGAGGTGAAGTGAGACTCGTTATCGTGGCGCGGGTTTCTGGCAATGGGATACTGCGCGGGCCGGCCCGGGAGCCGGGCGGGCCCTTTCCGGGGAGGAACCCCGCCCCGGGGCGCGGGTCCCAAGACCCATGCGTCGCGTCACCCCCGCGCTCGCCTTGGTCCTGCTGGTGGTTCCCGACGCCGGTGCGGCTTCGGGTTTGTTCAACTTTCTGTTCGGTCCGCACGAACTGGAGGTCATCACGGTCACGGATGCCTCGGTTGACGGCCGGAAAATCGCGGCGGCCACGCCGGCCCAGCCGCAATACTACGTCGCGGCCAGCCTGGGATTTCGGGATTTTGGCGGATTGATCGGCGGCATCCGCGAACCGCCCGTGCCGGACGTGCATCGCCTCGTCACGGCGGAACTCGCCAAGCAGGGCTACCTGCCCGCCAAGATCCGGGGGCCCGCCCCGACGCTGCTGCTGGTCTTCACGTGGGGCACCCTCAATGCCGAGACGCTGCGGGCCGACCTCAATCTTCCCCCGGCACAGCTGAACCGCGCGCAGATGGTGCGCTTCCTCGGCGGCCCGAAGGTGGGCCTGGACGACAATTTCTTCAACCCGTTTACCCAGCCCGTCACCGGCCTGACCACCTACAACTACAACGCGCGCCGGATCTACGAGGTCGCCGCCGAGGACTTCTTCGTCGTGGTCGTGGCGGCCTACGACTACGCTGCCGCCCTGCGCAAGGAACACCGGAAACCCCTGTGGGTGACGCGCATCGCGGCCCCGTCGCTGGGTTTCGAGCTCGGTGACGTGCTTCCCGCCATGCTGGCCATCGGGGGTCCGCTGTTCGGTCGCGACACGCCAAAGCCGGTGTGGGTCAACGCCGACGACAAGTTCAAGCCCAACGTCACGCTGGGTGAACTGCAGCTGATCGAGTACCTGAAGGAAAAGCCACCGGTGAAGGACACCGACCTCACCGGCGCCAACCCGAAGCCCTGAGCCGCGCCGGCGCGGCGGCGCCCGCGGCTCACAACGGCACGCATGCGCGCGCTGACAAAGGCGGGCATTGACCGACCCGGGAGCAGGCCCTTCACTCTCGGGCCCTCTTTTACAACACTCTCAGCTCTCAGCTCTCAGCTCTCAGCTCTCAGCTCTCAGCTCTCAGCTCTCAGCTCTCAGCTCTCAGCTCTCAGCTCTCAGCCTTTCCGCCAACCGCCATGCCCGAATCCGCCGCCAGCTCGAACCTCATGGAAGCCCTCGTCTCGCTCGCGAAACGCCGCGGCTTCATCTACCAGTCGTCCGAAATCTACGGCGGCCTGAACGGCTTCTTCGACTACGGCCCGCTCGGAGTGGACTTGAAGCGCAACATCCGCGACTGCTGGTGGCGCGACATGGTGCACCGCCGCGACGACATCGTCGGCATCGAGACCTCCATCATCATGCACCCGAAGGGCTGGGAGGCTTCCGGCCACGTCGCCGGCTTCACCGACCCGCTGGTCGACTGCAAGGTGTCCAAGCAGCGCTACCGCGCCGATCAGCTGTTCTTCGCCCCGGTCGTCATCGACGGTCAGACCGTCGGCTACGTCTCCGCCCTCGAGAGCGAGCAGACCACCGAGGACCTCCAGGCCGCCGCCGAGGCGTTCAAGCGCAAGAAGGGCATCCAGGGCTCGCTCGCCCCGGTGCACGTCCGCGACTTCACCGAGGCCCTCGAGCCGGAGATCCCGCTCATCCCCTCGCCCGCCACCGGCGAGCCCGGCAGCCTCACGCCGCCGCGCGCCTTCAACATGATGTTCGAGACCAACGTCGGCGCGATGAAGGACGCCTCGAGCGTCGCCTACCTGCGCCCCGAGACCGCGCAGGGCATGTTCGTCGACTTCAAGAACGTCATCGACACCACGCGCGTGAAGCTGCCCTTCGGCATCGCCCAGGTCGGCAAGTCGTTCCGCAACGAGATCACGCCGCGCAACTTCATCTTCCGCTCGCGCGAGTTCGAGCAGATGGAGATGGAGTACTTCATCCACCCCGACGCCGACTGGCTGGCCTGCCACGAGGACTGGCTCAAGTGGTGCCAGGACTGGCTCAAGTCCATCGGACTGCCGGAGTCGCACCTCTCGCTGTACGAGCACCCGAAGGCCAAGCTGGCGTTCTACTCGCGCCGCACCGTCGACATCATGTTCAAGTACCCCTTCGGCGTGCAGGAGCTCTGGGGCATCGCCGCGCGCTCGGACTACGACCTGCAGCAGCACCAGAAATTCTCCGGCGTGCCGCAGACCTACTTCGACGAGGGCACCAAGCAGAAGGTCGTCCCGCACGTGATCGAGCCGGCCGTCGGCGTCGACCGCATCTTCCTCGCCGTGCTCGCCTCCGCGTACGCGGTCGAGGACGTCAAGGACGAGAAGGGCAACACCGAGCAGCGCACCGTGCTCCGGCTGTCGCCGCGCATCGCGCCGGTGAAGGTCGCAGTGCTCCCGCTCCTCAAGAACAAGGAGGTGCTCACGACCCGCGCCCGCGCGCTGTACGCGAAGCTCAAGCAGCGCTACGCCGTGCAGTACGACGACGGCGGCGCCATCGGCAAGCGGTACCGCCGCCAGGACGAGGCCGGCACGCCGTGGTGCGTCACCATCGACTTCGACACGATCGAGAAGCCCGGCGACACCTTCACCCTCCGCGAGCGCGACTCGATGACGCAAAAGCGCATCACCGAGGCCGAGCTCTTCGCGCTGCTGGCGGAGCAGGTGTACTGAGCGCGGGCGCGCCCGGGGCCAACGCCTTGGGACAAGACGTTTCACCAGGTGGAGCGTGTTGTCCCCAACGCGCTTCTTCACTCCCGCAGTCCGCATGCGTGCGGCCAATCCTCCTCGTGTCCGCACAGGCCTTTCACCACAGGATTGCGGCGAACGTAGCGCCATTTGTCCATCGCCTCGTGCTCATCGCGAATCCGGTGATCGAAGAAGTTCTCCTGCCAGCACACGCCCAGCAGCCGGTTCGTGCCGCGCTTCCAGTTGCGAACCACCGTCGCCACGCCGGGGTCATGCGGAATCCGCAACAACGCATGCACGTGGTCCGGCATCACCAGAAAATACTCGCAACGCCAGTGCCCGATCTCGTCGTAAGCCATCGCCGAAGCGAGGAGTCGCGGCGCGCAGCGGCGATCCGTCAGCGGAGGCATCGAACCGGCCTGCTGGCGGATCCGAACATGGAACAGCGGATCCGGCCCAATCCACGATGGGGTGTGGTGGCTCAAGCGCTGAGGATAGTCAGGCACCGGGCCACCCTGAGGATGCCAGCTCCATGATCCCAGACCTCGCCTGAAATAACTCCGTAATCTGCGCGTTGTCCCAACACCCAAGCCAACGCCTTGGGACAAGGCGTTCCACCTTTGCGCTTTCGCACTGCGAAAGCGCCTCCATGCTGGGAGCGTGCTCACCCCGTCCGTCCGCCGGATCCTTCGCACGCTGGTCACCCTCGGTGCGCTCGCCTCACTCGGCGCCGCCGACGCCCCCGCGCCGCCCCGCGAACGCCTCCGCCTCGATGACGGCTGGCGCTTCGCCCTTGGGCACGCCAGCGATCCGGCCCGGGACTTCGGCCACGGCACGGGCTACTTCTCGTACCTGGCCAAGACCGGGTTCGGCGACGGACCCGCCAGTCCCGCCTTCGACGATCGCGCCTGGCGCGTCGTGAACGTCCCGCACGACTGGGCGGTCGAGCTGCCCTTCGACCCGCGTGGCAAGGCCAGCCACGGCTTCAAGGCCCTCGGCGCCGGCTTTCCCGAGCACAACATCGGCTGGTACCGGCGCACGTTCACCATCCCGGCGTCCGACCTTGGCCGCCGCATCCGGATCGAGTTCGACGGCGTCTACCGTGCCGCCCGCGTGTTCGTGAACGGCTTCTTCGTCGGCGAGGAGCCGAGCGGCTACCTCGGCGCCAGCTATGACGTGTCCGAATACCTCAACTACGGCGGCGACAACATCGTCGCCGTGCGCGTCGACGCCTCGATGGAGGAAGGCTGGTACTACGAGGGCGCCGGCATCTACCGCCACGTGTGGCTCTTGAAGACCGCCCCGCTGCACGTCGCGCGCGACGGCACGTTCGTCCGCACCGAAGAGGCCGACGAGCGGGCCGCAAAGGTCCGCGTCGAGACGGTCGTGCACAACGAGGGACGGACCGCCGCCACCTACGACCTGGAACAGGAAATCCTCGCGCCGGACGGCCGCCGCGTCGCCCGCACGGCCACGCCCGGACTGAACCTGGCCCCCGGGGAAACCGCCGCGCTGCCCGCCACGTTCCAGCTCGCCGCGCCGCAGCTCTGGTCGCTTGAATCGCCGGTCCTGCACCGGCTCGTCACGACGATCCGGCAGGGCGGCGCCATCGTGGACCGCTACGAGACGCCGTTCGGCATCCGCACGATCCGCTTCGATCCGGACCGCGGCTTCTTCCTCAACGACCGGCCGGTCGTCCTCAAGGGCACCAACAACCACCAGGACCACGCCGGCGTGGGCGTGGCGCTGCCCGACGCCTTGCAGGAATTCCGCCTGCGCCAGCTGCAGGGGATGGGCGCGAACGCCTATCGCACCTCGCATCACCCGCCGACGCCCGAGTTGCTCGACGCCTGCGACCGGCTCGGCGTGCTCGTGATCGACGAGAACCGTCTC
>CAYMSE010000018.1:0-6300 GCA_964392935.1 uncultured Oleiharenicola sp. | reverse complement strand
TCCACGTCGGGCGCGGCGCGGCCGCGCCGAGCGTCAGGACCGGGACGAGGAGAAGCAGGGCGAGCGGACGGGGCATGCGCAGCCGGTGGTTCAACGGAAGAGCCGTGGCGCGAAATGGTAGAGGTTGCCGCCCCAGGTGTCGCCGTCGTGGCCGTGGTCGTCGACGTTCCAGAGGTGGGGCACGCCGTGTTCCTGGAGGTAGCGGTGCATGCCCTGCGAGAAATTGATGAGGCCGTCGTGGTTGCCGCAGGAGATGTACAGGAGCTTCAATTGCGCGCGGGTCGCGGCGGGATCGGGCACGAGTTCAGCCGGCGGCCGCGTGTTGGGCGCGGCGGAGAAGGCCCCGAGCCACGCGAAGGTGTCGAGGTGCGTGAGGCCGAAGTTGAAGGCCTGGCCGCCGCCCATCGACAACCCGGCGAGCGCCCGGTGGTCGCGGTCCGCCAGCGTTGGATACCGCGCCTCGATGGCCGGGATCAGGTGGTCGAGCAGGTCGCGCTCAAACCGCGCGAATGCGGCGACGTTGTCCGGATTGAACGGATTGGCCGGGATGCGGTCGTCGGCCATGGCCCGGCCGTTGGGCAGGACGACCAGCATCGGCACCGCCTGGCCCGCGGCGATGAGGTTGTCGATGATGACGTGCGCCTTCACGTAACCGGTCCACTCGTGTTCGTTGCCGCCGATGCCGTGCAAGAGGTAGAGCACGGGATATTTCTGGTCCGGCGAAAAGCCCGGCGGCAGGTAGACCTGCGCCTTGCGCCGCGTGCCCGTCACCGCCGAGTCGTATTCGAAGGCCTCGAGCCGGCCGCGGAGCCCGGCCGCCGGCAGGTCGCGATAGCCGGCGGGCGGCTCGGGGAACTGGCGGACGTCGTCCGGGGCCAGGACGATCGGCCGGGCGAAGTTGGCCCGGGCGCGGTCGGGCGAGGCATCGGCGGGTTTTTCCTGGGCGAGGGCGGGCGCGGCCGCGAGCAGCGCGAGGACGAGCGGAAGCGGTTTCATGGGGCGGAACTACGGGGTGGCAACGGGGTGGTTCTGGTCCTGGACGGAATCCTCGATGAGCGTGGCGACGCCGCGCGGATCCTCCTGCTGGGCGACGTGGCCGCCGGGGAAGGTGCGGATGGTCCAGCCGCGGGCGACGGCGCGCTGCCAACTCTGGTCCGTCTTCGCCCGCTCCTCGGCGGACTTGTCCTTGGGGATGAACGCGACGTAGGTCACGGGCAGGGCCTTGGCGGCGGGATTCTTGAACGAGACCGGCTGGTTGAAGCACTTGATCGACTGCTTCACGCTGTGGGGCGGCTTGGCGTCGGGCTTGACCCAGGGGACCTGCATGTAGCCGTCGGAGAAGCGCGCGGGGTCGCGCGGGCCGTCGCCGCCGAAGAGATTCCAGAGCGACATGCCGTCGTCCGGCACCGCCGCATCGAGAAAGACCACGTGGCGGATGCGCTCGGGAATGCGATCCATGACGCCGGTGATGACCATGCCGCCGTAGCTGTGGCCGGTGAGCACGACGTCGTGCAGGTCCTCGAAGAGGATCGTGTTCACCACGTCGTTGATGTGGGTCTGGAGGTCCACGTCAGTGCTGTTGAGGTGCAGGCGCTCGCCGAGTCCGGTGAGGGTCACGCGATAGACCTCGTGGCCGTCGCCGGTCAGGAATTTCGCGCAGCGCTTCCATTCCCAGCCGCCGGCGGTGGCGCCGTGGACGACGACGATGGTGTATTTCGGCTTTTCCTCCGCGGCCCGGGCGGCGCCGGCGGAAAAGGTGGCGAGGCACGCCAGGAGGAGGACGAGGAATCGGAGGGACGGGAGTTTCATGGGAGGACGGGCGAAGGGAGCTGGAACTGATGCCGGATCATTTTTGCAGGGCGATTTCCAGCTGGGTGAACGAATGGGCCGGGAAGGTGTGGCTGAGCCGGTTGCCGGTGAATGCGAGATCGCTGGTGGCAATGCGGACCTTCTGCTCCGTGGCGGTGTTGGCGGCGGCGAGGGAGTCGGCGTTGACGACGTGCGCCTGTCCCTTGCCGGCGAACGCGCCGGACTGCAGTTCGACGTCAGCCGGGATGGCCTCGGTTTCGCTGCGATTCACCACATTCACCACCAGCGTGCCGGCGGTCCCGTTCAACACCGCGGTGACATCCAGGTAAGGGATGTCCTTGAAGACCTTGTTGCTGTAGCGTTCGCAGCGCGTGTACACGTCGAGCGCCGTGCCCCGGCAGTGGTTCGAATACAGGTAGAACGGGTAATAGAGGGAGGTCTTGTAGTCGCCCTCCGGGGTGAGGCCGACGAGGCTGCTCAGGAAGGTGAGGTTCGCCATCCGGACGATGTCGGCGTGGCGGATGAAGGCGTTCAGGTGCTGGGCGAGGAGCAGGGGGCCGGCGAGGTTGTTGCCGCGCGCGCCGTATTCGTCGAACGAGATGTAGATCGGGCGGTCCGTCTCGGATTTGACCAGGGCCTTCCTGATCTGGCCCGCGGTGACCTCGATGATCCGGTCGATCTCCATGCCCAGCGACATCTCGTCGGCGAAGCCGGGCTTCTCAATGCCCCGCAGGACCTGGAACACGTAGCGATGGAGCGAAATGTAGTCGATGTAGCCGGCCATCTGATCGAGCACGTAGTCGTTCCAGTCGGTCCAGCCGTCCTTGGGGTCGTACCGTTTCGTCACCAGCGGGTAGTTGGACGCACCGGCGGCGACCAACTTGATGGTCTCGTCCGCCCCGCGCATCATCTTGGCGGCCTCGATGGCGAACTTCGTGTAGTCCTCCTTGCTCTTGTGCCCGAGCTGCCACGGACCGTCGGGTTCGTTGCCCAGGGCCCAGTACTTCACCTTGTAAGGCTCCGGATGGCCATGCTTCACGCGGAGATCGGCGTAGCGTGTGCCGGCTGGGGCGTTGCAGTATTCCACCCAGTGGGCGGCGTCCTCGATCGTGCCGGTGCCGGCGTTGATGCAGATGAAGTTTTCCGCGCCGACCAGCTGGCAGAACATCGCATATTCGTCGGTGCCCATCTGGTTCGTTTCCTTCCGGCTGCGCGAAAGGTCCAGCGTGACGGGCCGCTGGGCTTTCGGCCCGATGCCATCCTCCCAGTTGTAGCCGGAGACGAAATTGCCGCCGGGCCAGCGGACGGCCGAGACCTTCAGCTCCTTGATCTGGCTGAGGTATTCCTTGCGGAAGCCGTTCTCGTCCGAGCGCGGGGAAGCCGGATCGTACAAGGGGCCGTAGACCACGTCGCGCATGTCGCCGCGCCCGATCGGTTCGAGGAAGCTCCCGTAGATATTGGGGTCGATGGCGCCGATGGCGCGGTCCAGGTCGATTTTGATGAGGGCCGGTTGCCCGGCCGCAAGCTGGCCAGGGATCGACCCCGCCAGGATCAGGGAGGAAAACAGGAGGCTAAGTCGTTTCATGGGTCGCAGGGGGTGAATCTATCCGCGGTGGTGTTTCCAGGGGCTGGGCGCCGGCGACGGGCGGGAGCGAGCGCGGCGCGTTGAACTCAGGAGGAGCATTCCCCGCCACGGCCCCGCACCGGGCCGCGGCTGAGGAAGGCGAAACGACGATCACTTGGCCGCGGCGCGCTTGAGGAAGCCGTTATGGTCCAGCCAGTGGGTGAAGGGCTCGAACCACCATTGCGTGGGGTGGCCGGGGTAGCCCATGCCGAAGCCGTGGCCGCCGTCCTGGTAGAGATGGAACTCGACCGGCCGGCCGGCCTCGAACCACGACTTGATCAGGCCGAACTGGCCGCGGAACAGGAAGTCGTTGGCGGCGATGGCCACGAACAGCGGCGGCGCATCCTTCGGCACCTCGACCTCGCCCATGCCGCCGTAGATCGGCGCGATGAACGCGAACTTCATGGTCTTGGAGTGGAGCGTGCAGTGCATCGTCAGGCCGGCGCCGGCCGAGAAACCCATCATGCCGATGCGGCTGGGATCGACGTTCCATTCCTGGGCGCGGCTGAGGATGAGGGCGTAGGCGGCCTCGGCATCGGCGAGCTGGTTGGTCAGGTCGGGCCGCGGCGGGCGCGGGGCTTCGGTTGCGGCCGGGGCGGCCGCGCCGCCGGCGGGCGGGGTGACGGCGGCGAAGGTCCGGTTCATGGACTCCTTGAGGCCGTCGAGCGTGGGCGGGGTGGGGATCAGCCGGTACTTGAGCACGAAAGCGGCGACGCCGCGCTCGTTGAGCGCCTTCGCGATCTTCCAACCCTCGTTGTTGATGGAGAGCCAGCGGAAGCCGCCGCCGGGCGCCACGATGACCGCGGTGCCGTTGGCCTTGGCCGGGTCGGGGAGGTAGGGGGTGAGCGTCGCGGTCGTGACGTTGCGCACCATCGGTTCGCCCCACTGGCGGAACCAGCTCTCCGACGCGGGCTGGTTCTCGACCCCGCCGGTGCCGAGCACGATGGCGTTGGGTTCGGCGGGGGCATCGAGCGGATAGATGGTGCCGTCCTGCGCCCGGGCGGACGCGGCGAAGGCGAGCAACGCGGCCACGACGGCCGGCTTGGTCAGATTCAGGAATGATGCGGACTTGGTCATGTTGGGTTGGGGTGTTGGGGAAGATCAGGACCGGTACAGGCCGACGACGATCGGCGAGGGCGGGAGCTCGCGCGTCGTGTCGCGCCGGTCGGTGCGGAGCCCGGGCGGGGCGGGCCGGCGGAGCGGGGACACGGGGTACGGGCGCATGGCGGGACGGGGTGGCCGGTACGAAAGTCCGACGCAGGAGATTCCCCGCCGCAAGTGGCCCGCCGCTAGACCGTCAAGTGACGTGGGTGACCGGGCGACTGGCGCCGCCGCCGGTCGGCTATTTCTTTTGCCCGGTGCGGGCGTCGGCCGCGGGGTCCTTGACGACGTCGAGGATCTGGAGTTCGCCCAGCTCCACGGTGCCGGCGCGGGCGCTGTCCGCATTGAGCAGGACGGGCTTGTCGCTCGGTCGGCCGATGGCGGGGCCGGCGGCGACGATCATCGGGGGCAGGGCCTGCGCCATCGTCTTGCCGACGATGGGCAGGGCGATCCGCGTCTGCCAGAGGGCGACAGGTTGGGCGGTACGGGCGGACTTGTAGTCGAACGCCGTGACGATGATGCCGAAGTTGGGTTCGTCGGAATTGTCCAGGATCATCTCCGTTTCGTACGAGCGGAACCCGGCCAGGAGCACCTCGGGTCCGACGCCGACGGGATTGTAGGAGGCGGCGATATCGTTGCTCGGGTTGTAGCCGAGGAACCACCGGAGGTTCTTGTCCGGCTCCACGCAACCCCACTGCAGGACGAGGAACAGGGTTGGCTCGTGCACGCCGGGTTTCGCCCCGAGGTACCCCTGTTTGGCGAGGATCTTCACGACGAGGTCGTTCATTTCCTTGTCGTCGGGCGGGTCCTCGCCGCGGAGCAAGCCGAGCCGGCAGCCGAGCGAGCGGCCGACGTAGTACACGGGTTGCTGCGGCGTCGGCGGCGTGAGCTTGCGCCCGGCGGGCGTGGTGTCGGTGTTCACGATCACGTCGCCCCAGACGCGCCGGAACAGCATGAAGTCGGCGCTCCAGCCGCTCGGAAGTCCGGTTCCGAGCGCCACGAGGGCGAGGGCGACGGCATGGGGCCAGGCGCGCATGAATCCATGCTGGCCGCGGCCTGCCGCGAGTCAAACGGCGCGGCGGCCGGGAAAAACTCGCCTTGCGCGGCGGGGCCGCTCCAATGCGGGGCCGCCACTTTCCGTCCATGTCGCCCGCCCCTGCCACGCCGCCCGCCGCCGCCCTGCCGGCGTTCACGCCCTACCAGCGCTTCGCCGTCGCGATCCTCGCGTTCCTGCAGTTCACCATCGTGCTCGATTTCATGGTGCTCTCGCCGCTCGGCGCGATCCTGATGCCGGCGCTGCAGATCGAACCGCGGGATTTCGGGCTGGTCGTCTCCGTGTACGCCATCGCGGCGGCGGTGGCCGGCGTCCTGGCCGCGGGCTTCGCCGACCGCTACGACCGCAAGAAATTCCTGCTCTTCTTCTACGGGGGGTTCCTCATCGGCACGGTGCTGTGCGGCCTGGCGCCGGACTACCCCACGCTGCTGGCGGCGCGCGTGGTGACCGGGCTCTTCGGCGGCGTGGTCGGCGCGGCCAGCTATGCGGTGGTGGCGGACCTCTTCCCGCTGAGCCTGCGCGGGCGCGTGATGGGGCTCATCATGACGGCGTTCGGCGCGAGCCAGGTGCTGGGCATCCCGATCGGCATCTTCCTCGCGACGCACTTCGGCTGGCACGCGCCGTTCCTGATGATCGCCGGCGTCGGCGCGGCCGTGGGGCTCGTGATCGCGCTCCGCATGCAGCCGGTGGACGCCCATCTCGCGCAGACCCG
>CAYMSE010000017.1:0-3915 GCA_964392935.1 uncultured Oleiharenicola sp. | reverse complement strand
GTTCAGCCAGGTCGTGCAGGTGCACGGCGCGGCGGCATCCGGCCGCCGCGGCCAGCTCCACGAAATTCACGTTCCCCGAGACGGTCGCCTGCCGGCCGGTCGACTCGTAGCACTGGTTGTCGAGGACCACGTGCAGAAGATTTGCCGGCGCATGGCGCGCGATCACCGGCAGGGCGCCCAGCCGCATCAGCAGCGCACCGTCGCCGTCGATCACCACCACCTCCCGGTCCGGCCGCGCCAGCGCGAGACCCAAGCCGAGCGAGCCAACGCAGCCCATCGAGCCGACCTGGTAGAGATTCTGCGCCGAGTCCTCCACGGTGCTGAGTTCGCGGCCGGTGTAGCCGGTCGTCGCCAGGCGCAGGGTATCGCGGCCGGTCGCCGCGACGATGGTCTGGAGCGCGTCGAAGCGCAGCGGCTTCGCGTCCGGCCGTGCCGGGCCGCGCTTGGTACCGGCCGTGGTGGCGGCGGCCGGGCGCGCGCCGAGGGCGACCTTGTCGAAGGTGTCCTTCTTGACGACGAAGAAGAAAGTCTCTTCGCGCTCGATCGCCGCGTCCGCGCGGGCCAGTTGCTGCGCGGCCTCCGCCGGGTCGGCCGACAGAACCTCCCAGCGGATCTCCATCAGGTCGAGCATCTGCGTGGTGATGCGCCCCATCAGCTGGTGCTGCGGTTCGTCCGGGATTCCCGGTTCGCCGCGCCAGCTGACGAACCCAAGCACGCGACGGCGTAAGATCTCGTTGAGCGATGTGAGCGGAGACGTGGCGTTGGTCAGCCCCGAATTCTGCATCAGCACGACGCTCTTGCGTCCGCCGAGCCAGGCGCCGGCGGCGGTCGCAACGGCGTCGCCCTCGTTGGCCGCGGCCACGTAGCTGCCGGAGTTGATCGCGTAGTTGATCAGGTTCTGCAGAAACGAGCAGGGCACGCCGGCGAAGAAGTCATAGCCCCGCCGCTTCAACTCGTCCCCGAACGCTTGCGTGGAAAGCATGCTAGAACGTCCCGGCCTTCTGGAGGTCGACGATCGAGTTGATGTCCAGCCACGAGCCCTTGATGAATTTCACGGCGACGGGGTGGCGCTTGATCACTTCCGCGAGCAGGTCCTTCATGCGGAGCTCGCGAAAGTCTGTGCGCTGCTGGAGCGCCTGGAGCGCGTCCTTGAGGACCCCGGCGCCGGTCTCGTTGACCTTGAGCAGGCCGATGAATTCGCCGTGTACGGCCGAGCTGGCGGCGCTCGCCTGCATGCCGATCAGCCGGACCGACGTGGCGAACATCCGGCGCGAGTGGTGCGCGTCCGTCAGGACGTACTCATGGTAGTTGCCGTCCTGCTCGAAGTCCTCGTCGGCGATGATCGTGATGTCGCTCGTGTCATTGAGCAGCTCGTTCAGGATGTAGTTCTTGAACAGGATGTCGCCGTAGCTGATCACGGTCTCGCCGCGGATTTCGTTCCGTGCGAGCGCCAGCGACGACAGCTCCGTCGTCGTCGCGTAGCTGTCGTTGTCGATGGTCTTGAAGAGATCCGACTTCACCTTGTCCTTGGCGAAGCCGCGCACGACCGTGATGTCCTTGATGCCGACGTGATTGAATTCGCTGACCTGCGTCGCGAGGATCGACTGGCCGCCGACCTTGAGCAGCGCCTTCGGCAGGTCCTGCGTGAGTGCGCCGAGGTCGCCCTGCGCGGCGGCGAGCACGATCGCGTTCGCCTTCTTGCCCGAGACGGGCAGGTATTTCTTCTCGGCCTCCTCCAGCTCGGTGGCGCCCTGCAGGCGGAAGAGTTCCGAGATCGAGGCGACCTTGCCCTCGACGTTGATGAGCGATTCGTCGTCGAAGATTTGCTTCGCCGTCCTCTGCATCGCGGTCACCGCCGAGCGCATCAGGTGATTGGCCCAGATGACGAGGCTGATGCCGGACTCGCGGTACTTCTGGGTCGGCACCGCGTAGTATTTCGTCGGCACGATCACAACCGGCAGCCGGTGGCCCCACGCTTTCATGAAGGCGTCGATTTCCTTGTAGTCGGCCCGCTTGCTGTGGATGAGCACGGCATCGGCCCCGGCCTTCCGATAGGCCTCGGCCCGGCGGAGCGTTTCCTCAAGGCCCCAGCCCGCGATGAATGCCTCGACGCGCGCCACGACCGTGAAGTCGTCGTGCCGCTGCGTGTCCTTCATCGCCTTGATCTTGCCGCAGAACTCGTCGACGTCGGCCAGGAGTTGCCGCTCGCTGCCCAGGAAGGAATTCGTCTTCGGAAACTGCTTGTCCTCGATGCACACGCCCGCGATGTCGCGCTGCTCGAGCTTCCGGACGAGGATGCGCGCGTTGTTGAAATTGCCGAAGCCCGTGTCGCCGTCGAAGAGGATCGGGATCGTCGACGCGTCGCTCATGAACTCCAGCACGTCGAGGATCTGCGTCCAGGAAGCCTCGTTGTTGTCACGCACGCCGAGCGAGGCCGAGAGCGTGAGTCCGCTGGCCCAGATCCCCTTGAACCCGGCTTCCTCGACGATCTTGGCCGAGACGCCGTTGTGCGCCTCCATGATGAAATCGAGACAGGACTTGTTGATCAGGTTCTTGAGTCGAGTGGCTTTGTTCATGGGTAAGTGGGGTCACACGCGCGGCGCACGACTGCAGCGGGCGGGAAAAGCGGTCGAAGGCAGTACGCGCATGGAGAAGGTGGTGCGTCGTTAGCAAGGGGCGGGCCCACCCCGCGCGCGTTCGCGCAAGCTCCTGTGTGTCAGCGACAAAAATTTCTCTTTCCGCTCATTCTCCCCTGGATTTCGTCTTCCTCCACACCGACCCGGCTCTCGCGGCAAATATTACCCGGTGAACTGCCGGAACGGGGCGCGTGCTGGAGCCGGAAGGTGCCTTCCGCACGTTGGTTCGTCGGCGTCAATGCAGGCGACTGCGGCGACGCGCTCGATCGGGACCGCGTGAGATCGAGCGGGACGCCCGCGATCGACTCGGCAAACGCCACCAGCAAGGTGCGCGCCGGTGTCGCCGCCAGGTTGGCGGCGGGCAGTTCCGCGAGGCGGCACCCGTGGCGCGAGCCCTAGCCCGCAGCCCGGGTCGCAGTGCCGAGAGCCCGCGGGGTGTAGAACAACCACGCCGTATAGACGTTCCAGTAAACGCCCGGCACCTGCAATGGCAGCGGAACCGCGGGCCATTGCTCCGGCGACACCAGCAGCATCGCCGCCACCAAGCCCAGCGGGCCCTTGCTGGCCACTTGTTCGACGATGGCGAGATCCTCGGCCGAGGGTTGCGCATCATACGCCCCGGAAGCGGCGATCATGCACTGCAGCGCAATGATGGCCTGCGCCTCCTGCGAATCGCCGCCGCTCGACGCCAGCCGCGCGATGGCGCTCGCGGCGTCGCGCCGTGTCTGCAGAAATTTCGCCCACGTCTCTGGCTCGTCCTGCAACTCGAGATGCCGGGCAAGAGCCAGCCGGCAGCTCTCGAGTCGATCCATCAGCGTCGGCGGAGCCGCAAGAGTGTCCGAAGGGCGAAGGATGGCGGGATTCATGGGGTGAGACGGGCCGGGGAACCGTTCAGGAGCAGGGGGCGCATAGCGGGAATCGCGGGGCGAGGTCACAGGGCGACGCGCATTTCCTCGCCGCGGGCCGGGGTCAGGCCGGCGCAGCCCCATTGCGCGCGACGGTCCGCCAACATCTGCCACGAGGCGACCTCGGGCTCGTGGCACTGCGTGAGGGCGACGATGCGGTCGAAGCTTTCGGCCGCGGCGTAGTCGTTGAGGGAGTGGAACGGCGCGCCGTCCGCAAAGGGCCGGGCGACGACCAGGATCTTCGGGCCGGCGAATTGCGCGACGCTGCACGGCCGGACGCGCCAGCTTGGGTTGACGAAGCAGACGACGACATCCGGCTGTTGCGCGGCGGGCATCTTGGCGAGCAGGTCCGCGAGCTCGTATTCGCCGTCGGG
>CAYMSE010000016.1:0-4032 GCA_964392935.1 uncultured Oleiharenicola sp. | reverse complement strand
CGGACCCGGCGGCGCGCTGCGGGCCGCGGCCGGCGGCGGCGCGGCCGGAGCGCCGGGCGTGCTCGCGGCCATCGGGGCCAGCCTGGTCCCCGCGCGCCGCATCCCGGCCATCCTCGCGGTGCGCACCTACGTGCGCACGCGGAAGGGGAGGGCGGCACCGCCGGGGCTCGCCCTCGGCGCCGCGGTCGTGGCCGCGGGTGCGTTGCTGGCGGCCGCGCGACTCTCGATGCTCCCGTGGCTCGCGGCGGCCGTCGGTCTCGCCTGGCTCGCGCGCACCGCGTGGCTGCTCGGGCCGTGGCGGCCGGACTGGTCCGCCCGCCGCATCGGCATGATCGAGGCGGGGCTCGGGCTGGTCTCGGTGCTCGTGCTCGCCGCGGCTTGCCACGGGGCGCAAATTGCCGTCCCTTGACTCGCGTCAAGGCACACGGTCGGTCACCCCTGTATTTTCCACGCCAACCTCCGATTCCATTGCCATGAATACACCACGTCTCGTTCGCTCGCTGTCGCTCGCGCTGGCTCTCGCCGCGCCCGCCTTCGCCGAAGGCCCCGCCGATCCCCAGGGACCGGTGGTGCTCCCGCCGGAACTGCAGGCGCTGCCCGTCGAGCAGGCCGTCCTGGTCGCCCCGCCGCACGTGCCGCCGCCGCTCAAGCGCGACCACGCCGCGCGCGTCGTCATCAACGTCGAGGTGCGCGAGGTCGTCGCGCGGCTCGCCGACGGCGTCGAGTACACCTTCTGGACCTACGGCGGCGCGGTGCCCGGCACTTTCCTGCGCGTGCGCGAGGGCGATCTCGTCGAGTTCCACCTCAACAACCACCCGTCGTCCAAGCTGCCGCACAACATCGACCTCCACGCCGTCACCGGCCCCGGCGGCGGCGCGACCTCGACCTTCACCGCGCCGGGCCACAGCTCGCAGTTCACCTTCCAGGCGCTGAATCCCGGGCTGTACGTCTACCACTGCGCCACCGCGCCCGTGCCGATGCACATTGGCAACGGCATGTACGGCCTCATCCTCGTCGAGCCGAAGGAGGGCCTGCCGCCGGTCGACCGCGAATACTACGTGATGCAGGGCGAGTTCTACACCACGGGCCGCTTCGGCGAGGAGGGCCTGCAGTCCTTCGACATGGCCAAGGCCATCGACGAGCGCCCGCCGTACGTCCTCTTCAACGGCGCCGTCGGCTCGCTCGTCGGCGACAAGGCCCTGACCGCCAAGGTCGGCGAGACGGTGCGCCTCTTCTTCGGCGTGGGCGGACCCAACGTCACGTCCTCCTTCCACATCATCGGCGAGATCTTCGACCGGGTGTATCCCGAGGGCGGGCTCAAGCTCCCCAACGCCAGCGTGCAGACCACGCTCGTGCCCGCCGGCGGCGCCACGATGGTCGAGTTCAAGGTCGACGTGCCCGGCACCTTCATCCTCGTCGACCACTCGCTCACCCGCGCCTTCAACAAGGGCGCGCTCGGCATGCTGAAGGTCGAGGGCCCCGCCAACCGCGTCATCTACTCCGGCAAGGAAATCGACGCCGTCTACCTGGGCTCGCAGGCCGAGGCCGGCTCGGACGCCGCCAAGCGCGAGGCCGAGCTGCGGCAGAAGATCGCCGCGGAGATCCGCTCCAATCCCGCCATCGCCTCGCTCACGAAGGAGGCGCAGATCGAGAAGGGCAAGCAGGTGTACATGGGCCTGTGCTTCGCCTGCCACCAGCCGGACGGCAAGGGCCTGCCCGCCGTCTTCCCGCCGCTCGCCGGCTCCGACTTCATGCTCGCCGACCGCGAGCGCGCCATCCGCATCGTGCTCAAGGGCCTCACCGGCCCGATCACCGTCAACGGCCAGCGCATCGACAGCGCCATGCCGCCGCAGGAGGCCGCCCTCACGGACGCCCAGATCGCGGACGTCCTCACCTACGTCTTCAATTCGTGGGGCAACTCGGGCGACGCCTTCACCACCGACCAGGTGAAGTCCATCCGCAACCAGATCCACTGAGGGTCCACTCGTTGAAGGTTGAGCGTTGAGGGTTGAGAGCCGAACCGGCCGTCCGGTCTCGCTTTCTCGCCACTCCTTCGCTCAACCCTCATCCCTAAACTCTCAACCCATTCGCCCCGTGTCCGCCCGGACTTGCCTGCTCCGCCCTTGGTTCGTCGCCCTGGCTTTTGCCAGCGCGATGGCGGCCGCGGGCGCGGCGGACACGGCGGCGATGCGGCCCATCCCGGCCGGCGTCTACGTGCCGCTCCAGCGCTCCGTGAAGGATGCCGCCGAGGTGCCGGTCGCCGGCTTCCTGCTCGACGAACTGCCGGTGACCAACGGGGATTTCCTCGCGTTCGTCACCGCCCAGCCGAAGTGGCGGCGCTCGCAGGTGAGCGGGCTCTTCGCGGACTCCTCGTATCTGCAGCACTGGGCCGGCGATCTCGAACCCGGCTCGCGCGCGCCCGCCGACGCCCCCGTCGTGCACGTTTCGTGGTTCGCCGCCCGCGCCTATGCGCGCTGGGTCGGCAAGCGCCTGCCGACCACGGCGGAGTGGGAACTCGCCGCCGCCGCGGGCTACACGCGGCCCGACGGACGCAACGACGAGGCCTTCAATCGCGACCTCTACGCCTGGCTGGCCCGGCCGGTGCCGGACGTGCTGCCGTCGGTGGCCGCCGCCAAGCCCAACCTCCACGGCGTGCGCGGGCTGCACGGGCTCGTCTGGGAATGGGTCGACGACTTCAACACCGCCATGGTCACCGGCGAGTCGCGCGGCGACGGCGGCCTCGAGCGCGACCTGTTCTGCGGCGCCGGCGCGGCCGGCGCCAAGGACACCAGCGACTACGCCGCCTTCATGCGCTCGGCGCTCCGCTCCTCCCTCAAAGCCAACAACACCACCGCCTCGCTCGGCTTCCGCTGCGCCCGCACTCTCCCATGAAAACCCTCCGCCTCCTCTTCTCGTGCGCCCCGACCGTTTGTCATCTATTATATGACAAAGGGCTCGGACGGGGCCTGGTGTTCGCGGTGCTCCTGGGTTGCGCTGCCACCCAGGCCAGGCCGGCGGAGGCGAAGGGCGCGTGTTGCGCCGCGGACAGGCCGGCCGAGCCGAAGCCGGACGCCTGCTGCGCGAAGCTGGAGGCCGCGGCCTTCTCCCGCGACTCGCTCTACCAGCTGGACGCCACGTTCACGGCGGACGACGGTCGCCGGTTCACCCTCGGCGAACTGCGGGGACGGCCGGTCGTGCTGACGATGTTCTTCGCCTCGTGCGGCTACGCCTGCCCGCTCCTCGTCGGCGACATGCAGGCGCTCCGGGCGAAGCTGCCCGCGGAGGTAGCGCGGAAGGCCGCGTTCGTGCTCGTGTCCTTCGACGTGGCGCGCGACACGCCGGCGGCGCTGAAGCGCTACCGCGAGGAACGCCGGATCGATGCGGACTGGACGCTCCTGCACGGCGACGACGATGCCGTGCGCGAACTGGCGGCGTTGCTGGGCGTGAAGTACAAGCAGGAAGCCGACGGCATGTTCTCCCACTCCAACCTCATCACCGTGCTCAACGCCGAGGGCGAGATCGTCCACCAGCGCAGCGGCCTCCGCGGCGGGCTGGATGAAGCGGCGGCGGCCCTGTCGCGGTAAAGGCGCCCGGCATGAGGGACAGCATCGTCCAGGAGCTCCGCAACCGGCGGCCGGTGATCCGGGCGCGCTGGGCCATGCTGGTGAAGATCGAGAAGGTCCCGACGCCGCTCGGCCACCCGGATGTGCTCGTGCATCTCTTCGACCAGACCTTCGACGAGGTGATGGCCGCCCTGCTCGTGGCGCGCGGGCGTCCGCCGGAACCCCCGCCGCATTCCGCCTGCTCGTGCAATCCGCTGGCGGTGTATTTTCCCGCCCTGGAGCAGGCCCTGCTCGAGGCGCTCGTGCTGGTGCAGGCCGGCGACGGGTCGCTCCCGCCGGCGGAGCGCGAAGCGGGTGTGGACCAGTTGCGGGCCGCGCTGCACCGCATCGCGCGGCGCGACCTGGCCGTGTACGACGAGCTCTGTTTCGAGGCGCATCGACGCGACGGCACGCGGCCACCGGCGGCCGC
>CAYMSE010000015.1:0-3008 GCA_964392935.1 uncultured Oleiharenicola sp. | reverse complement strand
ATGGCCGAGTACTTCCGCGACGAGAAAAACCAGGACGTGCTCCTCTTCATCGACAACATCTTCCGCTTCTCGCAGGCCGGTTCCGAGGTGTCCGCGCTCCTCGGCCGCTCGCCCTCGGCGGTCGGCTACCAGCCGACGCTCGCGAACGAGATGGGCATCCTCCAGGAGCGCATCACCTCGACGAAGAAGGGCTCCATCACCTCCGTGCAGGCCGTGTACGTGCCGGCGGACGACCTCACCGACCCGGCCCCGGCGAACACCTTCGCCCACCTCGACTCGACCATCGTGCTCGAGCGCTCCATCGCCGAGCTCGGCATCTATCCCGCGGTCGACCCGCTCGCCTCCGTCTCGAAGGCCCTCCAGGCCGACGTCGTCGGCGAGGAGCACTACAAGGTCGCCCGCGAGGTGCAGCGCGTCCTCCAGCGCTACAAGGATCTCCAGGACATCATCGCGATCCTCGGCCTCGATGAGCTTTCCCCCGAGGACAAGCTCACCGTCTACCGCGCGCGCAAGCTCCAGCGCTTCCTCTCGCAGCCCTTCGCCGTGGCCGAGGTCTTCACCGGCACGCCCGGCAAGTACGTCCCCGTCAAGGAGACCGTTCGCGGCTTCAAGATGATCCTCGACGGCGAGCTCGATAACGTCGCCGAGACCGACTTCTACATGAAGGGCGGCATCGACGAGGTCATCGCGGCCTCCCAGAAGAAATAGTCCCCGCTCCGCGGAAAGTACCAAGGAACACGTTCCAAGCCTCCAGCCCGAATCCTGACACTTGCTACCTGTCACCTGATACTTCCTCCCCATGACCCTCACCCTCGAAATCGTCACCCCCGAAGCCAAGGTCTACTCGGACACGATCGACTCCGTCGTCATCCCGACGGTCGAGGGTGAGATCGGTGTTCTCCCGGGCCACATCCCGCTGATCACGCAGGTCGAGGACGGCGAGCTTCGCGTCACCAAGGGCGGCGCTTCCCATCTCCTCGCCGTCAGCGGTGGCTTCGCCCAGATCGACGGCGATAGGGTCCGCGTTCTGGCCGAACACGCCATCACCGAGGAGAAGATCGACGAGAACGCCGTCGAAGCCGCCCTCAAGCGGGCCGAGCAGCAGCTCCGCGAGGCCAAGAATCTCGATCCCCGCGAATACGAACACCTCCAGGAACTCGTTCGTTACTCGGGTGTGCAACTCGCCCTCAAGCGCCGCCGCCGCTGATTCTTATCCTTCGGGCCCGTTGGGCTCCTAGGGGTTGCGAATCTCCCCGCAATTCTTGCTCCGGTGACAACCCTTGTTTGACCCGGAGCTTTTTTCTGCTTCCCTGCTGATACTAAGTCTCAACCGCAAATGTCCACGCACTTGCTCAAGAACATCCCGCTCTGCCAGCTGCCCGCTGGCTCGACTGGTCGTGTGTTCAAGCTGGGTGGAGACGAGGGCTTTTGCCAACGGGTTCGCGAGATGGGTTTCGGCGAGGCTTCCTTGGTCACGAAGATCTCGGGTTCCAGCACCAGCCTTTGCCTGGTCAACGGCACGCGCATCGCCCTCAACCATCGCGCGGCCATGAATATCCTGGTCGAGCCCATCCCGGCGCTGAGCCGCCTGTCCGGCTCCGCCGTCGCGGGTTGAGCCCGTGAAACTGCCCGACCACATCACGCCGCCGCCGCGCCGGCGGACGGGTCCGTCGCCGGAACGCATGCCGGTCTACGCCGTCGTCGGCAACCCGAACTGCGGCAAGACCACGCTCTTCAACGCCCTCACCGGCCTGCGCCAAAAGGTCGGCAATTACCCCGGCGTCACCGTCGAGAAGAAGGTCGGCACGACCTTCTCGCAGCACGGCCGCCCCATCCAGGTCATCGACCTGCCCGGCGCCTACTCGCTCGCGGCCCGGTCACCCGATGAGGCGGTGCTGCGCGACGTGCTCTTCGGTCGCCGCGAGGACACCCCGCAGCCGGATCGCATCATCTGCGTCGTCGATGCGGCCAACCTCGAGCGCAACCTCTATCTCGTCCACCAGATCCTCGACCTCGGCCGGCCGGTCATCGTCGCGCTCAACATGATGGATATGGCCATCGCCGCCGGCGTGAAGGTTGACCCCGCGGAACTCGAGGGCCACCTCGGCGTCCCGGTCATCCCCTGCGAAGCGGTGCACGGCAAGGGTCTCGTCGAGCTCCGTCTCGCGATGAGCCGCGTCGAACTGCCGCTGGCCCGCCACCGCTGGGATGTGCCCGCCCCGATCGCCCCCGCGGTCGCCGAGCTCCAGGCCGCGCTGCGCGACAACGACGGCCGTTCGCCGCTCGTCGCCCGGGCCGAGGCGCTGCTGCTGCTCACCGATTTCGACACCGTCCGCGTCGCGGGCTCGCGGCCACTCAGCCAGCGCACCCACGACATCCTCGACGGCTGGCGCCGGCGCTGGGAAGGGGAGGGCGCCGACTGGTCCGCCATCCTCATCCGCAGCCGTTACGATTCCATCGGCCAGCTGCTGCAGGGCGTGTTCGTGCGCTCGCGCGAGCAGGGTCCATCCGTCTCGGACCGCATCGACGCCGTGCTCTGCCACTCGTTCTGGGGCTGGATCGTGTTCGCGGTCATCATGGGCGCCCTGTTCTTCTCGATCTTCAGCCTCGCCGAGGCGCCGATGAACTTCATCGACGAGCATGTCGCGGCCTTCGCCACCTGGGCGAAGAACGCCATGGCGCCCGGCGACCTGCGCGACCTGGTGAGCGACGGCGTGATCGCCGGGGTCGGCAGCGTCGTCGTGTTCCTGCCGCAGATCCTCATCCTGTTCTTCTTCGTCGGGCTCCTCGAGAGCACGGGCTACATGGCCCGGGCCGCGTTCATCATGGACCGGCCGATGAGCAAGGTCGGGCTCAACGGCCGCTCCTTCATCCCGCTGCTCGGCTCCTACGCCTGCGCCATCCCGGGCATCATGGCCACGCGCACGATCGAGAACGCCCGTGACCGCCTGGTCACGATCCTCGTCGCCCCGCTCATGAGCTGCTCGGCCCGGCTGCCGGTCTACCTG
>CAYMSE010000014.1:0-8027 GCA_964392935.1 uncultured Oleiharenicola sp. | reverse complement strand
CAAAGTGGATTGAACCCCAGCCGGATGTGCACGAACGGGCAACCCAGCAGCTGCAACGCGCTACGGTATTCCCAACTGTGTTTCACCGGGGATTCGCCGCGTTGCGTCCATATCCGCGCGAGACGGCATCGGGTGGCGGTGATCCGGCCGATCACGGTGAGCAGCAGTGGCACAATGGTCGCAATCAATATAGTCGGACCGAACCAAACCGGATGGCTTTGTCGCTTGGTCCATTGTCCCCAAATGAAAAGGATGCCCATGGCCGCCGCCAAAAGCGTCATGACCGATCGCCGATGACCCGCCAAGAGTTCACGTTCGTCGAGTGAAGCCGAGGCGGCCTCGTACCGCAGCATCCGTTTGCGTTCGATGAGGAGTGCTCCAACGGCCGGCACGGGTGAACTGAAAATCGACTTCAGGAATCCGCCGATTCCGCCGCCGAGCAGCGCCTTTGCCGCCACCGTTCCAGTCGCCGCCTTGGCCTCCGGCGGCAATGCCATCATCACAGCTGCCGTGAAAACCGCCCCGGGCACGGTCCGCCGCAACGCTGTCTCCACCATGGTCTCGACCCCGGCTTGAAGAAGTTTCCGGCCGCGAACGAGTCGTTGTTTCACCGCATCTTCGCTCAGGTCCAGGTGAGCGGCCACCTGCGCGACCGATTGATTTTCCCGATGGAAGAGGATCAAAGGTTCGCGGTAGATCTCGGGAATCTGGGCCAGTGCCTGCCAGACCACTGCGGCATCGTCTTTGCGCGCAGCCTGGTCCGAAGGTTGGCGTTCAGGTGCTACGTCCGTGGCATCCAAGGCCTGCGCCTTGTAAGTCGGCTCGCGGTAACTGCTGCGAATCGAGTCCTGAATGCGGTTCCGGGCGATGCCACACACCCAGGCGCGCAAGTTTCCCGGTTCACGCAATTCCGCCAATTGTCGCCAGACCGCGAAAAAAGTGTCTTGCGCCAGATCCTCGCTGCGGGCCAGGTCGCCCGTCGCGCTGTAGGCAAGTGAACAGATCAATGTCTGATAGCGTCCGACGATTTCGGAAAATGCTTCCCGATCGCCGGCAAGAGTGGCTTCGACCAATTCGGCGTCGGTTCTGGTGCCGGAGGTAGTGGATTTAAAGTTGGGCATGTGACAGCGAAGTAGCGAATGGCCCCCTTGAGGTGACAGAATAGCCGAAAAAACCGCGATTACCTTCCGTGGTTCTCTCTCGGCGGCCTCCCGCCTTCTCCTCACCTGCGAATTGGTTCTTGGAATCCGGTCTCTTCCAGTCGTCCGAGATTGCCCCAGTTTGGCGATCGTCGCTTTCGACCCCAGTTCGTTCGGTAATCCAGTAGGGGTGTGCCCCCGCCCGGAATTGAACCGGGATCACACGTTTAGGAAACGCGCGCTCTATCCATTTGAGCTACGGGGACTAACCGGATTCCCAAACAGTCCCGCCCTGCGGCCTTGGCAACCTAAAAATGCCCGTTGACAGGGGCGCCCTGAAACCCAACCTTCCCGCTCCTTTTCCCATCATGAGCAGCACCGAACAGAAGCAGCAGAGCCTCACGCCTGAGCAGGTCCCCTTCACCAGCCAGCAGCTTTTCAGCCGTTACATCACCGACACCGGCAAGATCCTCCCGCGCAAATACACCGGCCTCTCGGCCAAGCAGCAGCGCAAGGTCACGGCCACGATCAAGTCCGGCCGCAACCTGCTGACGATGCAGTAACCCGCCGCCCCGCGCGTCGTGTCCCGCCGGAGCTTCGCGCTCCGGCTTTTTTGTGCCCGGAATAGAAGGCGGGTTGAGTGATGAGGGATGAGGGTTGAGAGTTCGCCTCGCCCGCTGAACCACCCGCTGCTCCCGGTTCTTGGGTCTCGGCTCCGGGCCCTCAACCCTCAACTCTCCGCTCTCAACTGCTCCGCCCCCATGCCCGCCCACATCCACCGCCCCACCCCGCAAACCCTGCGCCGCCTCGCCCGGGTTCTGCAGACCGGCGGCCTCGTGGCGCTGCCCACCGAGACGGTGTACGGGCTGGCGGGACACGCGCTCGACGAGCGCGCCTGCCGCGAAATCTTCCGCGCCAAGGGCCGGCCGGTGTCCGATCCGCTCATCGTCCACGTCCTCGATCTCGCCCACGCCGAGGAACTCGCCCATTTCAACGACGCCGCGCGCGCCCTGGCCCGGCGCCACTGGCCGGGTCCGCTCACGCTCGTGCTGCCGCGCAAGGCATGCGTGCCCGACATCGTCACCGCCGGCGGCGACACGGTCGCGATCCGCGCCCCGGCCCACCCGCTGGCGCGCAAGCTCCTCGAACTGGCCCGCGTGCCGCTCGCCGCGCCCAGCGCCAATCCCTTCAGCTACATCAGCCCGACCTCGGCCACCCACGTGGCCCAGGGTCTCGGCAAGCGCATCAGGCACATCCTCGACGGCGGCGACTGTGCCGTCGGCGTGGAATCCACCGTCCTCGACCTCACCCGGCCGTCCCATCCCGTAGTGCTCCGCCCCGGAGCCATCGACGCCACCACCCTCGCCCGCACGCTCCAGCGCCCGGTGGTGGTGCGCAAGCGCTCCACCAAGGACGCCGGGACCCTCCGCGCCCCCGGGCTGCTGGCCCGGCATTACAGTCCGCAAACCGCGTTGAAGATCGTGAAGGTCGCGGGCCGCGCGACTGCGCAACATGCGGTGATCCGGCTGCGGCGACCCGCCGGCCCGGCGCCCGCGCACACCTACTGGCTGAGCGAGCGCGGTGCGCTGGCCGACATCGCGCGCCACCTCTACCGCGTGCTGCGCCAGGTCGACGCCGCCGGCTACCGCGAGATCGCCATCGAGGCCGTGCCGCGCTCGGCCGGCGGGCTCGCCACGGCCATCGACGATCGCATCCGCCGCGCCGCGGCGCGCTGAGCCGACCGCGGGGCAGGTGGGCGTGTTGTCCCCGACACGCTTTCCGCCGGCGCGCAGCGCACCGCGCGTTGGGACGACGCGCGCCCCCTCATGCGAGCCGGTCCCGCACGAAGGCCACGCACTCAGCGGCGTGCGTCATCGCCACGAGGTGGCCGCCTTCGAGCAGGAGATCCGCCCGCGGCGGTGGCGGGATGACGAGATCGCGCAATCCATGCACGCGGAGGACGGGCGCCGGCCACGGTTCCTCCCCCGTCCACTCCGCAATCCCCGCACACATGGCGCGAATGAAGGCCGGGTCCCCGGCGGCGAACATCTGCATCAACTCGCCGGGCAGGTTTCCTGCCGCCCGCCGCAGGAACTCCAGCGGCACCAGCGGCAGCAGCGGCCGCAGCCCACGGAACAGCGCGCTGATCTCCCCCGCGCCCGCGGCGCTGCCGACCAGCACCAGCGCGCGCAGCCGCCGGATCCGGCTGATTTCGCACGCCACCATGCCGCCGAGCGATGCACCGACCACCACGTCGCCGTTCGCGATCGCAAACCGCTCCACGACCAGGGCCGCCAGGTCACGCACCGTCGCAACCCCCGGCGCCCCCGGCCAGTCGTGGGCGCGGAATCCGGGGAGTCCGTCCCACGGCGGCGGAAACATCCGGTGGTCGGCCCCCGTGCCTGGCAATGCGTGGATCACGTCCGGCCGAGCGCGCGGGCCAGTGTCTGCAGCAGGCGCTCGTTCTGCGCCTTCGTGCCGACGGTCACGCGCAGCCATTCGGGCAGGCCGTAGCCCTTCACCGGGCGCGTGATCACGCCCTCGCGCTGCAGCCGGTCAAACACCGCCCCGCCGTCGCCCACCTTCACCAACAGGAAGTTCCCCTGCGCCGGCACGAATTCCAAGCCGAGCGCCTTGCAGCCTTCGCCGAGCTGTGCGAGCCCGGCGCGGTTCTCGCGGCGGACCATCGCGATGAACTCGTCGTCGTCCAGCGCCGCGACGGCCGCGGCGGCGGCGATGGCGTTCACGTTGAAGGGCTGGCGCGCCCGCTGGAGGATGCCGATGAGCTCGGCGGACGCGTAGCCATAGCCCACGCGCAGGGCGGCGAGGCCGTAGATCTTCGAAAACGTCCGCAGGCAGATCACCTTTCGGCCGGCGGCGATGGCCGGGCGCAGGTCCGGCGCGCGCTCGAGGAATTCCGCGTAGGCCTCGTCCATCACGAGGATCACGTGCGGCGGCAGCGCGCGCATGAGGGCGTCGATCTCCTCCGCGGTGTTCGTGACGCCGGTCGGGTTCGCCGGGCTGGCCAGGAAGACCAGCCGCGTCCGCGGCGTGACGGCGGCCAGCAGCGCCGGCAGGTCTTGGCGGAGGCCCGGGCCCAGCGGCACCTCGACGGGCTTTGCGCCAAACATCAGCGTGACGAGCTTGTAGACGATGAAGGCCGACGCGTGCATCACGCATTCGCGGCCGGGCGCGAGGAAGGCGTGGCCGAGGAGCTCGAGCAGCTCGTTCGAGCCGTCGCCGATGACGAACTGGTCCGGGCCGAGGCCGAGCTTCGCGGCCAGTTTCCCGCGCAGCGCGTAGTAGCCGCCGTCGGGATAGAGGTGCGCCTCGAGCAGCGCCCGTTGCGCGGCGGCGAGCGCCCGGGGCGAGGGTCCGAAGGGAGTCTCGTTGGACGCGAGCTTGATGATGCCCGCCGGGTCGAGCCCGAGCTCGCGTGCGACGGTCTCGATGGGCTTGCCCGGCTCGTAGATCGGCTGCGTCAGGATCCCGGGATTGGCCAGCTCCGCAAAGGTCATGCGCTAAAACGATGCGCGCCCGCGGACGGGTTCAACGCCAAACTCTCCCCCATCCGCGGGCGCCACGGAGCCCTCGCGCCAATGTCACGTATTACGTGACATTGCCCGCCGTCCACGAGCCGCGGTCGGGATCGCACGAATGTCACGTAACACGTGACATCGGCGGAACCGACGGTGGGGGCGGGAGCGACGGTTGGTGGGGAAGGCCCGCAGGTGGGCGGCCTGGGTGCGGCGGCTCAGGCGCGGCGGCTGGGCACGAGCACGTATTTCATCCCGGCGGCGACGGCGGCCTGCACGCCGGGCTCCGCGTCCTCGAACACGAGGCAGCGCTCGGGCGGGACGCCCATCTTCCGCGCGGCGAGGAGGAACATGTCGGGCGCGGGCTTGCCGTGCGCCACGTCTTCCGGCGTGACCACGATGGGAAACAGCCCGTCGAGCTTCATCAGCTCGAGCGTCTTCTTCACCACCGGCCGGGGTCCGCCGGATGCCACGCTCATCGGCGCCTTGCCGTGGTGCCGGCGGGCGAAGTCGACCACCGGCTGGATCACCTTCATCTCCGCCTGCATCTCGAGGAAGAGCTCCTCCTTGTGGTGAAAGACGTAGTCGGTGTCGATCGTCAGGCCATAGTGCCGGGCGAAGACCGTGGCGACCTTCCGCGTCGGCATGCCGCCGAGCGAATAGAAGAGCTCCTCGTCGAGCGTGCCCTTCAGGCCGGCGGCCTGCATGGCGCGGTCCCACGCCCGGTAGTGCAGCGGCATGGTGTCCACCAGCGTGCCATCGCAGTCGAAGATGTACCCGGCGAATTCGCCGGCGGGAATATGAAGCTTCATCGCCGGCGGCCAGCGAACCGCCCGGCTGTCCCCGCGCAACCCATTTCGCGGCTCCGCTCCCCGGCACAAGCAACCTATTGCGTTACCCGGCGCGAGGACACCCGCGCGGCCATCGTCGGGGCGATGGGCGACAGCAGTAAGCCAATAGGCTACTTGGTCGGGATTGCGGCGGGGGCTTCGAGGCGGCGTTTCCACGCCAGGGCCACGGTCACGAGGCCGATCAGCGCCGGCACCTCGACCAGCGGGCCGACCACCGCGGCGAAGGCGGCACCGGAGGCGAGGCCGAAGACCCCGACCGCCACCGCGATCGCGAGCTCGAAGTTGTTGCCTGCCGCCGTGAACGCCAGCGTCGCGGCGCGCGGGTAGTCCGCCCCCGCCCGCGCCGCCATCCAGAAGGTCGCCCCGAACATCAGCGCAAAGTACACGAGCAGCGGCAGCGCGATCCGCAGCACATCGAGGGGAATGCGCAGCACCGTGTCGCCCTTGAGGCTGAACATCACGAAGATCGTGAAGAGCAGCGCCGCGAGCGTGAGCGGGCTGATCACCGGCACGAACTTCGTGTCGTACCACGCGACGCCGGCCGGACCCCGCCGCAGCGCCAGACGGCCCAGCCAGCCCGCGAGGAACGGGATGCCGAGGTAGATGAACACGCTCTTGGCCACGTTGCCGATCGTGATGCTCGAGAGGTCCAGCGACCCGAGCTCCACGCCGACGAGCGGCGGCAGCACCTTGAGGAAAAGCCACGCGAGCGGGGCGAAGCAGAACACCTGGAACAGCGCGTTGAACGCCACCAGCCCGGCGCAGTACTCGCGGCTGCCGCCCGCCAGGTCGTTCCACACGATCACCATCGCGATGCACCGCGCCAGCCCGATCAGCACCAGGCCCGCGAAGTACTCGGGCCGGTCGCGCAGGAACACCGCGGCGAGCGCGAACATCAGCACGGGGCCGATCAGCCAGTTCTGCACGAGCGAGAGCGAGAGGACGTGCCGGTCGCGGAACACGTCGCCGAGTTCCTCGTAGTGCACCTTCGCCAGCGGCGGGTACATCATCACGATCAGCCCGAGCGCGATCGGGATCGACGTCGTGCCCACGCTCCACGCCGTGAGCGCCCGCGGCAGCGCGGGCACATACCGGCCCGCGAGCAGGCCGGCGGCCATCGCGAGGAAGATCCAGAGCGTCAGATAGCGGTCGAGAAACGACAGCCGGCGAAGGAGCGGATGCGTCATGGTTGCGTCAGTTGGCCCGCGCCTTCCGGGCGTCGCGCCGGCCCGCCACATAGGCGTCCAGCGTCCGGCGAATTTCGTTCCGCACGCGCCGGAAGACCGCCAGCTTTTCCTCCTCCGTGCCGGTGGCGTGCGCCGGGTCGTCGAAGGGCCAGTGATGGCGGTTCACCTGGCCGGGGAAGATCGGGCAGGCCTGGTCGGCCTTGCCGCACACCGTGATGACCGTCTCGATCGGCGTGTGGAGGAACTCGTTCATCGATTTCGAGCGATGCCCGGAAATGTCGACGCCGATTTCCTGCATCGCCCGGATGGCGAGCGGGTGCACGAAACCGGCCGGCTTCGAGCCGGCGCTGTGCACGTCGAAAAGGTCCCCGGCCGCGGCGCGCAGCAGGCCTTCGGCGAGGTGGCTGCGGCAGGAGTTGCCGGTGCAAAGGACCAGGATGGCGGGTTTGGCGGGGGGGCTCATGAATGGGCGGCGTGGCACGCGCAGGCGGCCGGTCCGCCGGCCAGCCGCGGTGCCAGCTTCCGCAGGCGCTCGAGGTCGCGCCGGAACACGGGCTCCTCGCGCCCGCAGTCCTGCAGGCAGGCAAGGTTCGCGGCCAGTTCCGCCGACGGCTTCGCGGGCAGGGAGTAGACCATCCAGTTGCCCTCGCGCTCGCAGGCCACCAGCCCGCGCGCCTTCAGGTAGCCGAGGTGCTTCGAGATCTTCACCTGCGGCTCGCGCAGGACGTCCTGGAAGTGGCAGACGCACAACGGACCCTGGCGGAGCACGTGCAGCAGCCGCAGGCGCGTCGGCTCACACAGGCACTCGTAGATCTTCACCAGTTCCACGGCCATGATATATTCCCTTATGGGAATATAGTTCAAGCGGCGATTTGCCGCGTCACGAGATCGTCACTTCCGGCCCGCCGGCGCGTCCTCGCAGCAGAGCTCGCGGCGGCGCTCATAGCCGATGAGCTGGCCGAGCCGGTCGAACTCGAAGCGGCAGCAGTCCTGCAGCTTCTTCCGCAGCATGGCGCGCCCGCGGCGCACGCGCGATTTCACCGCCGTCAGCGACAGGTCCAGCCGCAGCGCGATGCGCGCCAGCGGCAGGCCCTCGAGCTCCGCCAGCCGCACGGGCTCGCGGTAGGCCGCTGGCAGCTCCTCGAGAAAGCGCCGCATCGACACCAGCACCCGCGCCCGCATCGCGGCGACCTCGTCGGGACTCTCCCCCGCGAGCGCGGCGGGCAGTTCTGCCTGCGGACGCTGCCGGCGGTAGTGGTCGATGATCGTGCCGCGCGCGATCTGGTAGAGCCAGGCCTCGAGCTTCGTGTCGTC
>CAYMSE010000013.1:0-6080 GCA_964392935.1 uncultured Oleiharenicola sp. | reverse complement strand
GATGCCCATGGTCTTCTGGGCGTCGTTGGAACCGTGGCTGTAGCCCATGAACGAGGCGCTCACCAGCTGGAGCCGGCCGAACCAGCTGTTGATGGTGCGCGGCATCAGGCGGTGGATGCAGACCAGCAGGAGGAACATCAGCAGGGCGCCGCCGAAGAAGCCGGCCACCGGCGAGGAGACCATGGGCAGCACGACCTTCGGCCAGAGGCCGACCGCGCCCCCCTTCTTGTCGACGGTGGACCAGATGAGGACGCTCCAGTTGTTGTTCGCCGTGGCCAGCGCCGCGCCGCAGAGGCCGCCGATGAGCGCGTGGCTGGAGCTGGACGGCAGGCCGAGCCACCACGTGAGGAGATTCCAGATGATGGCGGCGAACAGGGCGGCGTAGAGCGTGACCATGGTCACGGCGCCCGCGTCGACGAGCCCGCCGCTGATGGTCTTGGCCACGGCGGTGCCCGCGAGCGCGCCGATCAGGTTGAAGACCGCGGCGAGGGCGATGGCCTGGCGCGGGGTCAGGACCTTGGTCGAGACGACGGTCGCGATCGCGTTGGCGGCGTCGTGAAAGCCATTGATGTACTCGAAAACCAGCGCCGTCAGCAGGACGATCAGGAATATGGTCATGGGGCTCGGCCGCAGGGGCGGGCAGTCGGGCTCAGGAGTATTTCAGCATGATTTGGAAGACGACCTGGCCCGCGTCGCGGGCGCGGTCCACGGCGGTTTCGACCAGATCGTAGAGTTCCATCAGGATGACGACCTCCTTGGCCTCGTAGGGTCCGTTGTAGAGGTCCTTCACCAGCGCGAGCATGACCTTGTCAGCCTCGCCCTCCGCGAACTGGAGGCGGCTGTGGGCGTCCTGGATGCGGTCGATCTGCACGCCCTTGCGCAGCTGCTTGACCATGAAATCGACGGCGTCGACCGCCTCGACGAGCAGGACGATCTGGCGCTGCATGCTTTCGCGCGGCACCCGGGCCGGGCAGATGGTGAGGCGTTCGACCAGTTTCTCGACGGTCTTGGGGATGCGGTAGAGCGCCAGCGAGAGCGCCTCGATGTCCTCGCGCTCGAACGGCGTGACGAAGGTCTTGCAGAGCTCCTCGGTGATCTTCTGGGTGATGCGCTTGTCCTTCCGGCGCGTGTTGATGATGTCGTGGATGTTCGACGCGCGGCCGGAGGTTTCATCCTTCAGGATCTTCGCCAGGAGCTCGGTGCTGAGCCGCGCCTCCTCGGCGCTGGCCTCCAGCAGATCGTAGAACTTCTCTTCCTTGCCGAGCAGTTTCTTGAAGGAAATCATGCTTCGCAACCAAAGGGTTGGGGCGCGGAGTGGCGAGGCGAATTTTGAACGAAGAAGGGGTTGACAGCGCCCGGGGCGCTGACGAAGTTCGCCCCTCCCTACGGCGGTCATAGCTCAGTTGGTTAGAGCACAAGATTGTGGATCTTGGGGTCGCGGGTTCGAGTCCCGTTGGCCGCCCCATTTTTGCCCGCGGCTGCGGTCCGCGCTGCGCCGGCCGGGGGCGCGCACGATGCGGTCGCGCCGTTGCCCGGGAAGCAAGGTGGAACCGGCGCGGAGCGCAGGCTCCGCCCCGCGATGCGCCGCCGGGTTTTCACACTTGCACCGGGGCACCGGTCGGGCGCCCAATGGCGCATGGCCCGGCTGCGGTTGCTGACCTTCAACATCGCCCACGCCCGGGGGGCGTCGCCCATCCACCAGAGCTTGCGGCGGGCGGCCACGTTGCGCGCCAACCTCCTGCGCATTGCCAAGTTCATCTCGCGCTTGCGCGTCGACATTGTCGCCCTGCAGGAAATCGACGAAAACTCGCGCTGGGCCGGGAGCTTCGACCACCTGGCGTACCTGCGGGAGCATTCCGGGCTCGATCACGCCGTCCACGGCATCACCAACCGCCGGCTCGGGCGTTTCCACCTGAGCTACGGCAACGCCGTCCTCTCGCGCTTTCCCATCCTGCACCACGAGAACGTCCCCTTCGGCCGCGCCTTCTGGGGCGAAAAGGGTTTTCTCTTCGCGGAAATCGAGGCGCCGTTCGGCCGGCTGCCACTCGTCAACATCCACCTGAACCATCGTTCCCGGCGCCGGCGCCTGCTCCAGGCCGGGCAGCTGATGCGCTTCCTCGACGAGTTGCGGCGCCACCGCACGGCCCTGTGGCAGGTCCCGCCGCTCGTCTGCGGCGACTTCAACACGCCGTCGCACGTGCCCGATGCCACGGCGACGCTGCTCGGGTATTTCGAGCTGACCAACAACTACACGCTCATGCCGAAGACCGGCCGCACGTTCCCGTCGGCGTTCCCCGCGCGGGCGCTCGACTACGTGTTCCTGCCGGAACAATGCCGGGAGCCGCGGGCGAAGATCATCCGCAGCCTCCTGTCCGACCATCGCCCCGTGCTGGTGGAGTTTGCCGCGGATTGAACGGGACGACCGCGGTTTTCGCTCGACCAGCGGCGGCCGCGTATCGACGCTTTCGGCCTTCATGGACCGCATTGCCGACACCTTTGCCCGGACCCGGCGCGAGCAGCGCGCCGCCTTCGTGGCCTACCTCTGCGCCGGCGACCCCGATTTCGACACCTCCTTGGGCGCATGCCGGGCGCTGATCGAGGCGGGCATCGACTTCCTCGAGCTCGGCGTGCCGTTTTCGGACCCGCTCGCCGACGGCCTGACCAACCAGCTGGCGGCGCAGCGGGCGCTCGACGGCGGCATGAGCGCGAGCCGGGTGTTCGAGCTGGTGCGGCGCATCCGGGAATTCAGCCAAGTGCCGGTCGTATTCTACACCTACTACAACCTGGTCTTCTCGAACGGCGTCGAGGCCTATGTGCGGGCCGCCAAGGAAGCCGGCGTCGACGGCATGCTGACGCTCGACCTGCCGCCCGAGGAGGCCGGCGAGGTGCTGCAGGCGTGCCGGCGGCACGACCTCAAGACCATCTTCATCGTGGCGCCGACCACCCCGGCCAGCCGGCTGCCCACCATCGGGGCGTCCGCGACGGGCTTCATTTACTACGTTTCCCGCGAGGGCGTGACGGGGGTCCGCGACCGGGTCGCGAGCAACATCCCCGAGGCGGTGGCGGCCATCCGCCGGCACAGCCCGCTGCCCGTCGTGGTCGGCTTCGGCATCTCGACCCGCGACCAGGTGCGCGAGGTGGCCCGGCACGCCGACGGCGTGGTGGTGGGCAGCGCGCTGGTGAACGTCGTCAAGGCCGGGCTGGCGCAGCGCAGCCAGGTGCCCGCGCAATTGCGGGCCGTCGCGGCGGACTTGGTTGCAGGAACCCGGTGACTTTGCTCTAGTCCCAGCGGCGTGAAGAAAATCCTACTGATCGACGACAACCCGCTCGCGCAGGAAATGCTTTCACGCATGGTGCCGCGGTTTCCGGACGGGCCCTGGGAGCTGGACTGGGCGGACACCTTCGACAAGGGCCTCGCGCAGCTGGTGAACGGCCGGTACGATGTCTGCCTGCTCGACTACCGCCTCGACGAGGGCAAGGACGGCCTGCAGCTGCTGCGGTCGGCGCGGGGCCAGAGCAACGAGACGCCGGTGGTGTTCCTCACGGCCGAAACCGACCCGGCACTCGACGAGGCCGCGCTGCAGGCGGGCGCCATGGACTTCCTGGTCAAATCCGAGTTCACCCCGCGCATGCTCGCGCGGTCGGTGCGCTACGCCCGGAAGCTCGGCGATACGCTCGCGCAGCTCCGGCAGCTCGCGACGCACGATGCGCTCACCGGCCTGAAGAATCGCCGCGAGTTCGAGCGCCTGCTCACCGACGAGTGGCAGCGGTGCGCGCGGTTCCAGCGCGCCTTTGCGCTCGTGCTGATGGACATCGACCACTTCAAGCGGATCAACGACACCTACGGCCATCCCGGCGGCGATCAGGTGCTGCGGCACATCGCCAGCCTGCTGGCCGGGCAGCTCCGCACCGTGGACCACCTGGCCCGCGTGGGCGGCGAGGAGTTCGCCATCATCATGGTGGAGACGAACCGCGCCGAGGCGGTGCTCACCGTGCAGCGGCTGCTGGCGCTGATCGAGGCCGCCCCCTGCCAGCTGGCGGGCGACGCCGGCACGGTGACCGTCACGCTGAGCGCGGGGCTGGCGATGATGCCGGACGACGCCGACACCACGCAGGCGCTTTTCGATGCCGCGGACAAGGCGCTCTACACCGCGAAACGCACGGGTCGCAACCGGCTCGTGACCACCGGCTCGAACGTCGCCATCAAGTCCTAGCGGAGGCGTCGGGCACCACGATCCGCAGGCTGCGGGGACGGACGGTCACTTCCAGGCGGGCGACCTCCGCGCGCGGTTCGCCGTCGGTGTGGATCCAGCCGGGCTTCTCGCGTTCGATGACGAAAGACGCGCCCCGCCAGCGGCGCACGGTGCCGTCGCGATGGAGGGAGCCGCGGAAGAGGTGCCAGAGCAGCGGCACGGCGTTGAGGACCCCGACGTGGGGCACGGCCACGAGATCGAGCAGGCCGTCGCTCACCGAGGCGCCGGGGGCGATGAAGGCGTCGTTGCCGTACTGCGAGGAGTTCGAGATCGCCAGCGTGAAGGCCTCGATCGTGTCCCGCCCCGTGTGGTGATGGACCGTGTAGCGTTCCGGACGGTAGTTCCGCCAGGCGTCCGCGCTCGTCCGCAGGTAACCGGCGAAGCCGCGCGACGCGAGCGTGGCGAACCGGCTGGCGATGAGGCCCTCGAAGCCGGCGCCGGCGACGCAGAAGAACGGGTCGCGATTGACCATGCCCGTGTCGATGGCGACCGGATGGCCGTGGAGGAGGGTGCGAAAGGCGGTGTGCTTCCGGATGCCGAGGTGGCGGCCGAGCCCGTTGCCCGACCCGCAGGGAATCAGGCCGAAGCTCACCGGCGTGTCGATCAGCGCGCAGGCGACCTCGTTCATCGTGCCGTCGCCGCCGATGGCGACGACCAGCCCGCAGCCGTCGTCGACGGCCCGCTGCGCGAGCTCGGTGGCATGACGCGGGCGCTCGGTCGGCACCACGGTCGCGTCCCAGCGGTGCTGGCGGATGAATTCCTCGGCGCGGTCGCGCAGATACGGATTGCGGCGGTTGCTGCCGGAATGCGGATTGAAGATGAACCGGGCCTTCACGCGGGTGGTCCAGACAAGCCCGGGCGCCGCCGGATTGCACGGATTTTGTTGTGACGATCCCGATACGGACAGCCAGTGGAAGCTACGGGATAGGCGGAAGACTCGGAAACGGACCCTGGCCCAACGCAGGAGCTGACGGAAAGAACCGGGCCTCGTGAACCGTTTCCGTGTGCACCCGGTTACCTCCTGCGGGAGTTCTTCCGTGCAGGCGGTGGGTTCCGGGGTGATTCACTGGTTCGCAAATCAGCTTTGCGGGGGGCGGCCTGCATGGTTGCATGCCCGCCGTGTCCCGCGTCATCCATGTCCTCACCGGCTGCACGGCGGTCGGCAAGACCGAGCTCGCCCTGCGCTGGGCCGAGGCCCACGGCGCGGAGATCGTGTCCTGCGATTCGCTGCTCTTCTACCGGGGCGCCGACATCGGCACGGCCAAGCCGACGGCCGCCGAGCGCCGGCGCGTGCCGCATCACCTCATCGACGTCTGCGGACTCACCGAACGGATGGATGTCACGCAATACGTGACATTGGCGCAGGCCGCGATCGCCGACATCCGCGCGCGCGGGCGCGGCGTCCTCGTCACCGGCGGAAGCGGTTTCTATCTCAAGGCGTTCTTCGCGCCGGTGGCGGACGACGTGGCCGTGCCGGCGGGAATGCGCGAAGCCGTGCAGCGGCGGTTGGAGCGGGATGGTTTGGCCGCGTTGGTCGGGGAATTGCACCGCCTGAATCCCGGCGGGCTGGGCCGGCTGGACGTGGACAATCCCCGGCGTGTGACGCGGGCGCTCGAACGGTGCCTGGCGTCCGGGCGCACGCTCGCGGAGCTCCAGGCGGATTTCGCCGCGCAGCGGGCGCCGTTTGCGGAGGACGAGGTCCGGCTGTGCGAACTGGTGCGCGATCCGGCGGCGCTGGAGGAGCGCATCGTCCGGCGTGTCGACGCGATGTTGGCGGCGGGACTCGTGGACGAGGTGAGGGGCCTGCTGACGGCGGGCCTCAAGGAA
>CAYMSE010000012.1:0-6048 GCA_964392935.1 uncultured Oleiharenicola sp. | reverse complement strand
GCCGGCGGCGCGGTCGAGCGCGTACGCGTGGCTCAGGCCCCAGTAGGCGACCTCGAGGGAGCGTGGGGCGCGCTCGCCCGGAAGGGCGAGGACCTCGTCGCCGGTCGTGACGACCTGGTTGAATTGGAGGCAGCGATTGAGGACGGTCATCACGAGCTGCATGCGGTCGCCGACGGCGAGGTCGGGGTTCTGCAGGCTCTGGTACGGCAGCGCGAGGGCGGCCTGCAGGCGCGGCGGCAGCGACGGCCGGAGGGCCAGCAGGTGCGCGGTGGTGGCTTTCAGCCGCGCCTCGGTCTGCGCGAGGGCCGCCTGGGCAGCAGCATTCTTTGCCTCGAGGCTGTCGAGCTCCGCGCGTTCCTGGGCCGTGCGCGCCTTCACCTCCTCGACGGATTCGTCCGCCAGGCGCGCGCGCTCGTTCAAGGCGGCCACCATGCTCTGGAGCAGTTCGCGCTGTTCCTGCCACTCGGTGTCGAGCCGGCTGGTTTCGGAGCGGGTCTTGATCCATTCCGTCGCGAGCCGGGCCGTCCGGTCCATCGCATCCTCCGCGCCCCGGAGGCCCGCGGGTCCCGCGGAAAGCAAGGCAACAAGCAGGAGCAGCGGCGGAACGGGACGACGCAGGACGGAGCTCATGGGGGTGAATGATCCTGGGGGCGCGTGTCGCGCGGAGGGACTCCGCGCACTTCAGACAGACCGACTCGGGTTGAGTCCTAGCACGCTCCCGCGACCCGTGCCAATATTCCAAACCCCGCATTCCTTGTCGGAAGTATAAGATCTTTGGCGGGACAAGGGTGCGCGGGCCGCACCGGCCGGCCCGCCGTCAACCGGCGCGGGCGACGACCGGGGCCCGTTGAGAATCTTGAATTCAGGAATCGGAAATCGTGAAGATGAAACCGACCCTGTTTGTCATTCTGAGCCGGGCGAAGAATCCAGCGGCCGGCGTGCGCAAGGTGCGAGATTCGCTGGGTCCCGCGCACCGCTCAGGATGACCGGGCGAAAACGAAAAGACGTTGGAGCTGGACGCCGGAGGATGCACGCCCATGTCCGCGATCGGTCCGCCCGGCGGCGGCCATCGTTGGTCGCGAAGCCGGCCGCCGGCGCGCCGCGCGCCGTCACTTTCCCGCCACGACGCCGCGCTCGCTCTTGGTGACGAAATTCAGGAAGTGCTGGAAATCCGGGGCGGCCGCGAGCTTGTGGGTGCGCATGTGCTCGAAGGCCTGCGTGCGGTTGTAGCCGGAGCGGTAGAAGATGCGGAACGCCTGCTTGATCGACTCCAGGCGCTCGACGGTGAAGCCATTGCGCTCGAGCCCGACCTTGTTGATCGAGCGCGCGATGGCGGCGTTGCCATCCGCGATGATGAACGGCGGCACATCCTGCACCACCTTCGACATCGCGCCGAGCATGGCGTAGGCGCCGACGCGGCAGAATTGATGGACGCCGGAGCCCCAGCCGATGTTGACGTGGTCCTCGACGATGACGTGGCCGGCCAGCGCCGACTGCGCGCTCATCACGAGGAAATTCCCGACGATGCAGTCGTGGGCGATGTGGCTGTAGGCGAGCATCACGTTGTCGTTGCCCATGCGCGTGCAGTCCTCCTCGTTGGTGGCGCCGTGGACGCTGACGTATTCGCGGAAGACGTTGCGATCGCCGACGACCAGGCCGGGTTCGCCGCCCTTGTATTTCAGGTCGTGCGTCTTCGTGCCCACGCAGGCGAAGGGGAAGATCTCGCAGTGCTGGCCGATGGTGGTGCGGCCCTCGACGTTCGCGTGGTGGTGCAGCACGGTGCCCGCGCCGATGACGGCGCGGCCGCCGACGTAAGCGTAGGCGCCGATGGCGACGTCCTCACCGAGTTCCGCACCCGGCTCGATGATCGCCGTGGGGTGGATGTGCTGCGGCATGGGTCAGTCCACGTCGGCGTTGTCGACCACCGCGAACATCAGCTCGGCGGAGGAGACGACCTGGCTGCCGACGGTGCATTCGCCCTCGGCGCAGGCGATGGAGCCGCGCTGCTTGGTGAGCTTGACCGTGATGTTCAGCTGGTCGCCCGGGCGCACCGGCTTGCGCCACTTGACCTTGTCGCAGCTCATGAAGAGCGCGGTCTTGCCGTCCATCGACATCCGGCGGAGCAGCAGGATGCCGGCGGCCTGCGCCATGGCCTCGACCTGCATGACGCCGGGCATCACGGGATTCCCGGGATAGTGCCCCTGGAAGAACGGCTCGTTGATGGTGACGTTCTTGATGGCGGTGAGGGTGTCGTCGGTCATTTCCACCACCCGGTCGATCATCACGAACGGGTAGCGGTGCGGCAGGGTGTCGAGCACGCGGCGGATATCGAGGGTGGTCTCGGTGGCGATCTCGGCGCGAACCGCGGCCGGCTTCGCCGCCTTCCGGCCGCCCTTCTTCCACGCCTCGTATTTCTCGAACAGCGCCTTGGTCAGCTCGGCGTTCACCGCGTGGCCCGGGCGCGTGGCGACGATGTGCGCCTTGAGCGGCACGCCGAGGAGCACGATGTCGCCGATGATATCGAGGATCTTGTGCCGGACGAACTCGTCGGCGAAGCGCAGCGGTTCCTTGGAGATGATCTTGTCGCCCTTGATGACGACGGCGCAGTCAAGGCTGCCGCCCTTGATCTTGCCGAGCTTGATGAGCTCCTCGATGTCCTCGTAGATCGTGAAGGTGCGCGCGGCGGCGACCTGCGACGCGTAGACCTCGGGATCGATGACCAGCGAGAGGTGCTGGGTGTGGATGCCGCGGTCGTCGGCGGAGGTGCAGGTGATCTTCAGGCCGTCGTACGGCAGCGCGATGATCGAGGAGTTGCCGCGCGCGAACGACACGGTCTCGGTGAGGGCGAAGTATTCGCGCTCGGCGTCCTGCTCGACCGGTTCGCCCTGCTGGATGAGCTGCACGAACGGCCGCGCGGACCCGTCCAAGATGGGCGGCTCGCTGGCGTCGATCTCGATGAGGACGTTGTCGATGCCGCAGCCGCTGAGGGCGCTGAGCACGTGTTCGACGGTGTGCAGCTTGGCGTGGCCGACCTGGATGGTGGTGGCCCGCACGAGGTCGGTGACCTGGTCCACCCGCGGCTTTAGTTCCGGGTGACCATGCAGGTCGACGCGCCGGAACACGATACCGTGGTTCACCGGTGCGGGCTTGATGGTCATATGCACGGCATCTCCGGTGTGCAGGGCATTGCCCCGGATGGAGACCTCGCGCAGGAGGGTGCGCTGCTTCATGGGTTCGCGCAGTGTCGGAAAGCACTTGGAAATGACAAGCTTGGAGATGGTTGCGCGTCCCCTGCATCCGGCCGGGCGAAGAAATCAGAGGGCGGTGTTGACAGCCCCAAACGGCGCTCCGTATTCCTGTCCCCTTTCTAAACTCAGAACCTCCGACCCGATTCCGCCATGCCCGCAGCCAACGACCTCCGCAAAGGCCAAGTGATCAAGTTCAACGGCGAGCCGCACCTCGTCATGGAGACGCAGCACCGCACCCCGGGCAACCTCCGCGCCTTCGTGCAGGTGAAGATGCGCAATCTGCGCTACGGCAAGTCGCTTGAACAGCGCTTCAACTCCCCCGACCCGGTCGAGGTGCTGCCCACCGACCGCCGCACGCTCGAGTTCAGCTACTCGGACCGCGACACGTTCACCTTCATGGACCCGGAGTCGTTCGAGTCCTTCGAGCTCAGCGCCGCCATGATCGGCGAGGCCAAGAACAACCTCGTCGCCAACGGCAAGGCCGAGGTGCTCTTCATCAACGACGTCCCGGTCACCATCGACCTCCCGTCGACCGTCACGCTCAAGATCGTTGAGAGCGCCGATGGCGTGAAGGGCGACACCGCCTCAAACGTCCAGAAGCCCGCCACCACCGAGACCGGCCTCGTCATCCAGGTGCCGCTCTTCATCAAGGAAGGCGAGCTGGTGAAGGTGAGCACGTCCGACGGCTCGTACCTCGGCCGCGCCTGAGCGCAACCCGCGCCCGGACCTTGCCGCCCGCGGCTCGCGCCGCGGGCTTTTTTGTGCGCGGACGCCCCGGGGTCGGCCAACCGGCGGCCGCGAACACGAGCCTGCGCCCGACCGCGTCAGAACTGCATGCTCTTCGGCGTGTATTCCATCAGCTCGATCACGTTGCCGTCGGGATCGTGGATCCAAGCCTGCTTGGAGTGATCCATGCCGACCTTGACCGGGCGGTCGATCTTCAGGCCGCGCGCCTCGAGCGTCGCGAGGTACTGCTCGAGGCCCTGCACCTCGAAGCAGAAGTGGTTGAAGTGCGAGCCGGCGTGCGGCCGCTGCTTCTCGGCCGCGTCCCGGCCCCACTGCTTCGCCGCGCCGGGGCGGTCGAAGATTTCGATGAAGCTCATGTGGCCGGCCTCGAAGTAGTGGCCGAAGGCGGTCCCGTCGTCGTGCTGCAGCGAGAACTTGATCGGGAGCCCGAGGCCGTCGCGGTAGAACGCGATCATTGCGGGCAGCTGGTGGGACATGAGGCAGAGGTGGGCGAGCTGGCGGATCATGGGGGCGTAGGGAAGTTCAGGGTTGAGGGTTGCACCCTATCGGGGAAAACCGATGGTGGATCCACGGCCGGGGGGCGAGGCGTGTCGCGCCCTACCATTAGCCCGGCAGCCGGACGGGCCTCGCCCCGCATGGGAGCCGGCTCACCAAGGCGCGTGCGTGCCCTTGCCTTCCGTGACGGCGGCAACCGCCGACTTGTAGGCGAGCGCGGCTTCCTCGACGCTGCCCGCGGAAGTCCGCAGGTCGCGCAGGAGGCCGTCGCGCAGGCCGTAGATCCACCCGTGCACCGAGAGATTCTGGCCGCGCGCCCAGGCGTCCTGCACAATGGTGGTGGAGCAGACGTTGAACACCTGTTCCACGACGTTGAGCTCGCACAGCCGCGAGCCGCGCGCGGTGTCGTCGGACAACGCCCGCAGGCAATGCTCGTGCTTGACCGCGACGTCCTGCACATGGCGGAGCCAGTTGTCGGCCAGGCCGACGCGCTGGCAGCGGTGCGCGGCCTGCACGCCGCCGCAGCCGTAGTGGCCGACGACCATGATGTGCTTCACCTTGAGCACATCGACCGCAAACTGGATCACCGACAGGCAGTTGAGGTCGGTGTGGACGACGACATTGGCCACGTTGCGGTGCACGAACACCTCACCGGGGAGCAGGCCGATGATCTCGTTGGCCGGCACCCGGCTGTCGGAGCAGCCGATCCAGAGATATTCCGGGCTTTGCTGGCGGGAGAGCTTGGGGAAAAACTCCGGATCGCGCCGCTTGATGGCTTCGGCCCACGCTTGGTTCTGCTCGAACAAGTGCTTCAGGCTCTGCATGCGGACCGGATGGTTGTGATGGGCCCCCGCTTGTCCACCCCGGAATCAAATGCACCGGTGTACGCAGTGCGCCCTTGCGGCAGGCGACTTGCCGCGTAGCGTGGCGCGCAATGCTGCCCCGCCGGCTCCGTGCCCTGCCCCTGCTCGGTCTCCTTGTAAGCGTGGTATTCGCCGACGGCGAGTCCACCCGCGTGCCCGCCCCGTGGGCCTATGGCTTCAAGGAGCCGCCGGCCCCCGGCACCGCGCGCGCGGTCCCTGGCAAGGCCGGACCGCCTTCCGCCGACCCCGCGCTCTACGGGTTGGCCGGAACCGACCGCAAGTTCACGCGCGCGGAGATCACGAACATCTTCGGGCCGGCGGACTATTTCCCGGACGAGCATCCCGTGCCGCCCGCGATCGTGGCGCACGGCAAGGCGCCGATCGTCTGGTCCTGCGCGCGCTGCCATTATTTCAACGGCCGCGGCCGGCCGGAGAACGCCGGCATCGCCGGGCTCCCGGTCGACTACTTCATCGAGCAGATGCTCGCGTTCCGGCACGGCGAGCGGCTTTCGTCGGACCCGCGCAAGCCGAACACGCCGATGATGGCGGAATTCGCGCGGACGATGACCGACGACGAAATCCGCGCCGCCGCGGAATACTATGGTGCGGTCAAGGCCGGGCGCTGGATCCGCGTCGTTGAGACCGACCGCGTGCCGCAAACCACGATTTCCGCCGGCATGTACCTCCAGGTGCCG
>CAYMSE010000011.1:0-2862 GCA_964392935.1 uncultured Oleiharenicola sp. | reverse complement strand
GGTTTCTGCCACGTTGGTCGACACGATGATCTTCCGTGTATCGTACCGTGCGACGGCCCGGTCCTGCTGGTCGGGCGGCAACTCGCCGTGGAGCGGGAAACACACGAAACCCCGCAGGGCGTGCGAACCCTGGACCTCCTGCACCGTGCGGCCGATCTCGTAGGCGCCCGGCATGAACACCAGGATGTCGCCCTTGGTCTGCGCCGCCACCCGTTCGCACTCGCGCGCCGCGACCGCCCAGACCGGGTCGTGGTCAAAGTCCACGGACTTCGGCAGGTACTCGAGCCTGACCGGAAACGCGCGCCCCTCCGAGGCCAGCACATCGCAGGGCGCCAGGTAGTCCTTCAACTGGGCGGCGTCGAGGGTGGCGGACATGACGATCAACTTCAGGTCCGGACGCTTCGATTGCTGGATCTGCAGCGCGCGCGCCAGCGAGATGTCGCCGTAGAGGTGGCGTTCGTGAAACTCGTCGAAGACGATGGCGCTGATCCCGCGCAGCAGCGGGTCGAACGACATTTGCCGGAGCAGGATGCCCTCGGTCACGAAGCGGATCCGGGTGCGCTCGGAGATGCGTGAGTCGAGTCGGATCTGGTAACCGACCACCTCGCCCAGGGAGGTGCCCACCTCCTCGGCGACTCGCTTGGCGAGCAGGCGCGCCGCCAGCCGCCGCGGCTGGAGCACCACGACCTCGCCGGTGCCCAGCAGCCCGTGATTGAGCAGCATCTGCGGCACCTGGGTCGACTTGCCCGAACCCGTCGGCGCCTGGACGATCAGCCGCCCCTGCCCCCGGACCGCCGCCACGATGCGGGATTCGAGTTCATAGATCGGCAGGTCGCGAGGCGCAGGCATGGACGGCCAGATAGAGTGCAAGCCGGGGACTGGCGCAAGGCCGCGATTGCGCGGCGCCGACCGCACTTCGTCCCGTCAGGGCAGGCGCACAAGCTTGGCCGCCCAGTCGTTGATGATGCCGGGTTCGCCCGTCGGAAAATCCGGGGAATGGAGCAAACCTCCGCCATCGGCGGCGATTTCCATCGGCGTCCGCCATTCGCCCCGGCGGGGATTGAACCAGGTCCAGCGGTAGCGTCCATGGGGCTTGAGGCCGCGGACCGAGCAGCCGGTAGCCTGGTTTTCAAAGTACAGGAGCGCGAAATCGCCGTCCGGGGTTTTCATCAGGAACGACCAGCCGTCCAGTCCGTCGTCGGAGGAACCGGGCGCCGAACGCGGGCTGAGCAGATCGGAGGCGAGCACGAGCTCCTGGTAGCGCGCGCCTTCCGAAAGCACGAACGTCGCGAGGTGGCCCATTTGCGCACCGGACGGATACCGGAGCGCGGTCCAGACGTGTGGGCGCCAGCCGGCCGGTTCGCCGGTGCTGGTCATGTCGTAGGCGGCGGTGCCGTGGACGTGTCCGGCCAGGCCGCCCGACAGCACGGAGCCGTACATCATCGCGCGGGCGAAATAGACATCGCGGTCGGAGCCGGCGGCGGGCGTCTCGCCGCCCGGCCGGTTCATGGAGTGATTCCAGCCCGTGTAGTACGGTTCGAGATTGGCGGCGGGGTACGCGGGCGTGAGGCGGAAGATTTCCTCGAGGGACGCGTAGATCGCGTGATTGCGCGGCTTGTTGCCGACGGTGTGCATGGTCAGCCAGGGCGCGTGGTCGCCGTGGCCGAACGCCCGGTAGGTGGAGCTGTCGATCAGCGTGGTGTAGGGCTGGCCGAACGGCAGCGGGCCGTAGCTTTTCCAGTGCTGCGTGAGCGCGGCGTTGAACTCGTCCGCCGTGAGGCTGTAGTTCTTCGGAATCCAGTCGAGGTGGATGCCGCTGAACACGAGGTTGCAGGCGCCGTACCGGGCGATGAGGTACTGGAGGAAGCGACCGTACGAGCGATTGAAGTCGAAGTACGCCTTCCACGACGGGCAGTTGTCGCGGCGCACCGGCTCGAGGAACGGCACGAAGCCCTGCTCGGCGAGATGCTGCATTTTCCGGTCGAGACTGCGGAAGTACGCGGGATTGATGCGGTCGAAGTCCGCCAGGCCGTCGTCGCGCCCGGCGACGAGCGCGAACGGCCGGTGGCCCTGTTCGTCGGCCATGTCCTTCGCGGTTGTCGTCGCGCCGTCGGCCGTGGAGATCTTCGCGTTGGGCGCCCAGGAGCCGAACTTCTCCCAGGCGTTGCGCAGGAAGACGCCGTCGCTGTTGGCGAAGGTCGCGCCATGCGCGTCGGCATCCCAGTTCGGGAAGGCGGCGATGAAGCTCACGGAGTTGAAGCCCTGCCGCTTGCGGTAGCCCACGGCCTCCTCGAAGGTGATGCCCGACTGCGGCACGTAGCCGGGCGTGGCGGCGAGGCCGCGGTACGGGAGACGCCAGGTCGACGCCGCGAGCCACGTGTCGCCGACGAGGAAGAACGGCGTGCCGTCCGCGTAGCACAGGGCGTGGCCGTTCGGCGACGCGCGCACGAAGCCGCGACGGTTGGGATTCTCCGCCTTCTCCGCGTCGGTCCAGTCGACCGCCTGGAACTTGCCGGCACCGCCGTTCAGCCCGGGATCGGCCGCCTGATTGGAGCCCACCTTCCAGCGCCACTCGCCCGGCGCGGTCGCGACCAGGCGGATCCGGAACGTCCGGCCGCCATCCCAAAAGCCGTAAACGCGACGGGCGAAGCCTGGGCCGTCCAATTGCGCCCAGCACTCGACGTCAGCGTACGGATTTGCGTAGTCGTGCGCCGCCTGGAGGATGATCTCCTGGGTTTCCCACACGTGCACCTCGCCGGACTGCAGGGCGGCGAGCCGGGGGCCGACGGCCGCGCTGCAAAGCACGGCCCCGAGGAAGCGGAGGTAACGATGCATGCAGGTTTCTCCCCCACCCGCACACCG
>CAYMSE010000010.1:0-3057 GCA_964392935.1 uncultured Oleiharenicola sp. | reverse complement strand
CAAGCAGATCGGCCTGGATTTCCAGCGCGCGCTCCGCTGCTACCTCCGCATGGACCCCGACATCATCCTCGTCGGTGAAATCCGCGACAAGGAAACCGCCCAGATCGCCTGCGAAGCGGCGCTCACCGGCCACTTGCTCGTGTCCACGCTCCACACCAACGACGCGCCGTCCACCATCTCCCGCATGGGCGAGATGGGCATCGAGCCCTTCAACATCTCCGCCGCGCTCGTGTGCGTGTGCGCCCAACGCCTCCTCCGCCGCGTCTGCAAGAACTGCAAGGTGAAATACAAGCCCGAGGGCCGCGAGGCGCAGATCATCATGAAGGCCCTCGACCTCACCGAGGCGCCCGAGATCTTCAAGGCCGCCCCCGGCGGCTGCCACGTGTGCGGCGGCCAGGGCTACAAGGGCCGCGTCGGCATCCACGAGCTCATGGTCAACAACGAGGAAATCGTCGAGGCCATCAACGCCGAGGTGGAGGTCGCCGACCTCAAGCGCGTGTGCATGCGCACCGGCATGAAGACGCTCCACCAGGATTCCATGCTCAAGGTCAAGATGGGCCTCACGACGATGGAGGACGCCCTGGCCAACGTGCCGCCGGACATGATCGCGCAGGAGAAGGAAGGCGCCGGCGCCAAGGCCAAGCACGGCTGAGGACGCGGTTAGTCCGCACGAGCCCGCCGGTGGAACGCGCTGCCCCAGCGCGTTGTTCGACGCGCGCCACCCAACGCGCTGGGTTCAGCGCGTTCGACCCGGTCGGCGTCCACGCGTAACCCTCAAGCCACCAGCCCGGAACTGCGCCGCGCCGTGCATCCGCCGCACGGCGCGGCGCATCCTCAGAACTTCGTCCCGACCGTCAGCACATACTGGCGTGGACGGCCCCGCGCCTGGTTGGCCGGGTAGTACACCTCATCGGTGAGGTTCTTCAGGTTGAGGGTGACATTCCAGGACTGCCGGCCGCGCTTCCAGTCGTAGCCGATGGACGCGTCGAGCAGCGTGTAAGCCGGGAGGAAGAGCGCCGGGTTCGCCGTGCGCTGCGCCTTCGGCGACGTGTAGTTGCCGCCGCCCGCGAGCCAGAGTCCCTTCAGCTTGCCGTCACGGAACGTGTAGCGCGTCCACAGCGACGCCAGCCGCTCGGCCGAGCCCTCGGGCACCGCGCCTTTCAGCAGCTCGATCGCCTCGTTGTAGCCCTGGAGGTAGGAAGCGTAGTCGCCCGACACCTTCGGATCCGTCGCCGCGCGCGGCGGCGGCGCGGTGATCTTCGTCGTCTTGATGTCCATCGTCGCATACGTGACGTAGATCTGCCAGTTGTCCTGCGGCGAGTAGGTCATCTCGAACTCGAGGCCCTCGCTCTGGTCGACGGTGCCCTGCTTGCTGAACGTCACCTCGGTGGTCGACAGCACGCCCGTCGCGCTGAGACCGACGACCGGCTGGCGCACGGTCACGATGCGGTCCGCGCGCTCGAGGTGGAACGCCGTGAGCGTCGACGAAATCCGGCCCTCCTTGAAATCCGTCTTGATGCCCACCTCGTAGCCGAGGCCCGTGGTCGGCGCCGCCGGCGTGCGGATCGACTGCGGGTTCGTCGTCGTGTTCAGCTTGAGGTTCGGGTTGTAGTTCGGGTTCTCGACCGTGAGCGTCGTCCCGTCGACGAGGAACGACTTGCTGTAGTTGGCGAACAGCAGCGTGTCCTTCGTCACGTGCCAGCCCGCGCCGAATTGCGGCGTCGTCTTCTTCGCCTCGTAACTGAAGCCCGAGGCGCCGCCGGACCGGTAGCGGTCGGAGCGCGCGCCCGCCACGAGCACGAGCCGGTCGCGGAAGAGGTTCGCCGTGAGCACGCCGTAGTAGGCGTCCTCCAACGAGCGCGTGAACCCGCCCGCGGAGCTCACCGGCAGGGCGAACTCGTTGTAGTCGGGCGTGCGATCCCACGTCGACGGGTCGAAGTAGTTCCAGGGCGTGAAGGGCAGCGCGCCGTCGGTCGCGCTGTACGAACCGTAGCCCGAGCTCGAGCTCAGCGTGTAGCCGCCGCCGGTGCGGGCGTACTGGCGGTAGGCGCCGAACAGCGGATTCAGCTTCACGCCGCCGACGTAGTACTTGCCGGACAGGTCCAGCTGGTAGGTGTTGAAGGCGTCGGCGCTCGTCTGGATGCGCTTGCGGCGGTTGAGGAGCACGCTCGCCGTCTTCGTCGGATCCGTCAGCACGCCGGTCGGGTTCGCCAGGTACTCGGTCAGGTAGTCGAAGTACGACTTCGTCGTCGTGCGGTAGGCGGCGGTGGGGGTGACGTCCCACTGGGCCAGGCCGGTGAGCTTGTAGAGCACGTCGCGCGAGCTCCAGCCATAGTTCGCCCGCGCCACCCAGTGCTCGCCGAGCGTGGCGTTCAGCTCGACGTTCAGGTTTTCGTAGTCGGCCTTCTTGTAGTCGTGGTCGCCCTGGTAGTTGAAGTCGCTGGCGATCGGGATGGCCCCGAGGAAACCGAGGTTGATCGCGCCGGCGTCGAACAGGCCCTGCTGGTAGCTGCGCGCGGCGAGATTCGGGAAATTCGCGGCGCTCGGCGCGGCGTTGAGCGCGGCGATCTGCACGTTGGGCATCATGCCGACCGGCGGACGCTCCTCGCGGTGCAGTTTCTCGTAGTCGACGATGAGCGAGACGTGCTTGGAGATCTGCAGGGCGAGCGACGGCGCGAAGAGCCAGGACTCCGTCTTGCCCGACACGGCCCACTGCGGGCTCTGGTCCCAGGACCCGACGAAGCGCACGCCGATGCGGTCGGTCAGCGGCGCGTTCACGTCCACCACCGTGCGCAAATCGGAGTAGTTGCCGACCGACTGCTTGAGGCTGAAGAACGCGGTCTTCACCGGACGCTTGGTGATGTAGTTCACCGTGCCTCCGGGAATGATCTGGCCGTAGAGGAGCGACGCCGGGCCCTTGATGACCTCGACGCGCGCGACGTTGGCGCTGTCGGTGTTGCGGTTGCCCGTGAACCCGTTGCGCTGCGGCGGCACGTCGCCGTCAAAGCCGCGGATCGAGAAGCGATTGTTGCCCGCGACGAACGACTTGTCGCCGCT
>CAYMSE010000009.1:0-2880 GCA_964392935.1 uncultured Oleiharenicola sp. | reverse complement strand
GCTTGTTGTAGTAATAGTAGCCGACGAGCAGGCCGCGGTATTTCAACAGCATCGCCAGGCGGTCGCGGAAGATCTCGCGCATATCCGGCAGAATCGAGCACACGAAGCCGCGTTCGTAGATCACATCGAAGCCCGCGCCGGGAAGGTCATGCTGGAAGAAATCGTCCAAGATGATGCGGTCGGCGAGCTCGGGGCCGACCATCCGCCGGGCGCGGTCGACGGCGAACGAGGAGAAATCGATGGCGGTCACCTCGTAGCCCGCCTCGGCGAAGGCCTTGATCTCATAGCCTGAGCCGCAGCCCGGGATCAGCACCTTGGCCCCCTTGCCCTTGCGCTTCAGGAAGGCCTGCAAATCCGCCGGAACGCCCCCGAAATCCCACGGCGTGTTGTCGCTAAGGTAGCGGGCGTTCCAGTATTCCGGCTGACTCGGGGTGGGCATTGATCCGTGGGGGGTCGTACTTCGGTGCAAATGGTTAGGGCTGTAAATGCGATAGCCCGGGGCGGAATGAAAACGAAAAATTTCACCGCGCGCTTACCTGAATCGCATCCCCTACTGCACATGCCTTTCTCTAATATTCGTCGCGTCAGCGCCGCGCGCCGTCCGACTGCTCGGCGGCGAGGCCGAGTTTGAGCAGTTGGGCGATGCGGTCCGCATCGTAGACGCAGCCCGACCAGCTGCCGCCGCAGGCGTTCTGCAGGGCGGACCACAGGCGGGTATCGGCCGGCACATGGGGATTGGGCGTGAGGCCGGGATGCAGCGGGCGCGCGGCGAGTGCCTCCGCGGACAGGGACACCGCTTCGACCGAGCCTTCGAGCCGGCGGGTGTCGACGAGCAGGCGGATGACATCGCCGTCCCGCACCTTGCCGATCGGGCCGCCGGCCCAGGCCTCGGGACTCACGTGGCCGATGCAGGCGCCGGTCGAGACGCCGGAGAAACGGCCGTCGGTGACGAGCGCGATGCGCTGGCCGTCCTTCACGTGCTTGAGGGCCGAGGTGACTTGGTAGGTCTCGGGCATGCCGCAACCGGGTCCGATGCCGATGAGCACCATGACGTCCCCGGGTTTCACGCTGCCCGATTTCAGTGCCGCGATTGCCGCCGCCTCGCTGGTGAAGACGCGGGCGGGTCCCTCGTGCCGGAAGAGGCCATCCGCGTCGATGAGCGCCGGCGCGATGGCCGTGCTCTTGACCAGGGCGCCCTCCGGGGCGAGACCGCCGCGGAGGAAGGTCACCGTGCTCGTCAGGCCGCGCTCCCTCGCGCGCGGGGCGGACATGATGACGTGGTCGGGGTCGATGCCGTCGAGGGCGCGGAGTTTTTCCCGGAGACGCCCGCGGCGTTCGCTCTTCTCCCACCAGGCGAGATTCTCGCCGAGCGTGCGCCCGGTGACGGTGCGCGCGTCGAGCTTGAGCAGGCCGAGGTTGCGCAGGTGCAGCATCGCCTCGGGCACGCCGCCCGCGAGGTAGACCTGCACGGTCGCGTAGTGCTGCGGGCCGTTGGGCAGCGCATCGACGAGGCGCGGCACCTGGCGGTTAATGCGCATCCAGTCGTCGACCGTCGGCCGCCGCAGGCCGGCGGCGTGGGCGATGGCCGGCACGTGCAGCACGAGGTTGGTCGAGCCGCCGAACGCGGCGTGGCAGACGAGGGCGTTGTGGATCGAGTCGTCCGAAAGGAGGTCCCGCGTGGTGGTGCCGGCCCGGTCGAGCGCCACCAGCGCGCGGGCGGAGCGGCGGGCGACGTCGCGCCAGATTTCGGCACCGGAAGGGGCGAGCGCGGCGTGCGGCAGCGCCAGCCCGAGCGCCTCGGCGACGACTTGGCTGGTGGCCGCCGTGCCCATGAACTGGCAGCCGCCGCCCGGCGAACCGCAGGCCTTGCAGCCCATCTCGGCGGCGTGGGCGAGGGAGATTTCGTCGCGGGCGAACCGGGTCGCGAGGGTCTGCACCTTGCCGGTGTCCTCGGCCTCCTCGGCGAGCAGCGTGACGCCGCCGGGCACGAGGATGGTCGGCAAGTCCGGCGTGCCGGCCAGCGCCATGAGCATCGCGGGCAGGCCCTTGTCGCACGTGGCGACGCCCAGCACGCCGCGGCGTGTGGGCAGCGAGCGGATCAGGCGGCGCAGCACGACGGCGGCGTCGTTGCGGTATGGCAGGCTGTCGAGCATGCCGTGGGTGCCGTTGGTGCGGCCATCGCAGGGGTCGCTGACGTAGCCGGCGAAGGGGATCGCCTTCGCCGCGGTGAATTCCTGCGCGGCCTCCTGCATGAGCAGGCCGACCTCCCAGTGACCCGTGTGATAGCCGAGGGCGATGGGCGTGCCGTCGGGGGCGCGGATGCCACCCTGCGTGCTGAGGATCAGGAATTGTTTCCCCAGCATCGCCGCGGGCGACCAGCCCATGCCGGCATTCTGGGTCCAGCCGAAGAGCTCGCCGCTGGACATGCGCCGCAGCCGGTCGGCGTCGAGGGGCAGGGCACCGGCGGGACCGGGCGCGGTGGTGCGCAGCGTGTAGATCGCGTCGTTGCCGGATTCGAGGATGCGATCCATGGGAAACTTATGATTTAGGATTTATGATGGACGATCTCCGGAATCCGGCTCCGGCAAATCGTACATCATAAATCATAAGTCGTAAATGCCGGCGCGAGCCGACGCTCAGGCCACCGTGTTCACCAGCGTGCCGATCGGCTCGATGGTGATGCGGATTTCGTCGCCGGCCCGCAGGGTGAACGCGTCCGGCGGCACGATGCCGGTGCCGGTGAGGAGGTAGGCGCCGTGGGGGAACGCGTTGTCGCGGAAGAGAAACTCGGCGAGTTCCGTGAACCCGCGCTTGATCTGGCTGATCTGCGTGGTGCCGCCGAAGACCTCGGTGCCCGCGCGCTGAATCGTCAGCGCGATG
>CAYMSE010000008.1:0-3577 GCA_964392935.1 uncultured Oleiharenicola sp. | reverse complement strand
CGGGGGCGGATGGAGAAACGACGGCGACGGCGCGATGCGCGTCGGACAAGGACGCGAGGAGGCGGCGCGCCACATCCTCCTCCGCGGAGAGGACGCGCTGGCCCTGTTGCGGTCCTGCGATGCGGACTTCGGCGGGATTGGAGCCCACAAAATTCGGCGTGGCGGCGATGTGTCCGTCGACGAGCGTGAAGTTCACCGAGAGATGATGGCCCTCCACGCGCCAGCCCCAGGCGCCGCGGGCCGCCGGGGTGCCGAACACCGTGAAGTAGTACAGCGTGTCGTCGCGATGATCGGAGCGCTCCATCGCGCGCAACACGCGCTCCAAGGCCATGACCGAGTCGGCCTCGATCAGGCCACGCTGGCTGAGGCCCGAGGCGAGCAAGGCGTGCGCGAGCTGACGTTGGCGCTCGTTCATCTTTGCCAGCGGCAGTCCGGCGCGGGCCTTGGGGATGTAGTGCCAGTTCTCGCGCTCCTCCGCAGCGAGTTCGTCGTGTGCGAGCGGGCGTTGGTCGTCTGCCAGCGAAGCGAGCCAGCCATTGGCGGCATCGGTCATTTCCTGGAGCGGCGCGTCGAATTCGTCGTGGGCGTGGGCGAAGGATGCGAGCACGCCAAAGGCGAGCACGCACAGCAGGCGAGTGGGGCAGGGCATGTCCCAGTGGTAACGCCGCAGGCCACGGGGGCAAGTGCCGCGGGCGGGATTCCGTGACATGTGCGGCGGGGCGCCGCGTCGCGGACAGCGCGTTTCGGCCGGGCGCGATGCAGCGACCGGCGGAGGGCAATGCGCAGCGTCAGCCGAGCTTCGTACCGCGGGCCCGGGCGATGCGGATGAGCGCGTCGGCCATGTCCGAGGGCGTGACCGCGACCTCGACGCCGCATTCCTTGAAGATGGCGATCTTGGCGGCGGCGGTGTCCTCGGCCCCGCCGACGACGGCGCCGGCGTGACCCATGCGGCGGCCCTTCGGGGCTGTGGCGCCCGCGATGAAACCGGCGACCGGCTTCTTGCAGTTCGCCTTGATCCAGCGCGCGGCCTCGACCTCGGCGCTGCCGCCGATTTCGCCGATCATGATGATGCCGTAGGTCTCGGGGTCGTCGTTGAACATCTTGATGACATCGAGATGCGACGTGCCGTTGACCGGGTCGCCGCCGATGCCGACCGACGTGGTCTGCCCGAGGCCCTTGGAAGTGAGCTGGAAGACGGCCTCATAGGTGAGCGTGCCCGAGCGCGAGACCACGCCGACGTGGCCCTTCTTGTGAATGTAGCCGGGCGCGATGCCGATGCGGCAGCCGCCGCTGGAGTCCTTGCCGGCGCCGGGCGTGACGATACCGGGGCAGTTCGGGCCGATGAGGCGGGTCTTGCGTCCAGCCATCGCGCGCTTGGCGGCAATCATGTCGAGGATCGGGATGCCCTCGGTGATGGCGACGCAGAGGTCAAGGTTGGCGTCGACGCACTCCAGGATCGCGTCGGCGGCGAACGGCGGCGGGACGAACACGGCCGAGGCGGTCGCGCCGGTGGCGGCAACGGCGTCGCGGACGGTGTTGAAGATCGGCACCTTGTGCCCGTGGTGCTCGAAGAACTGGCCGCCCTTGCCCGGCGTTACGCCCGCGACGATCTGCGAACCGTAGTCGAGGGAAAGCTTGGTGTGACGGCCGCCGAACTCGCCGGTGATACCCTGGACGAGAACCTTGGTCTTTTCGTTGACGATGATGGACATTGGAGGAAGGAGTTGAGAGTTGAGGGTTGAAAGTTGAGAGGGAAAGGCGCGTGGAGAATCAATCTCTCAACACTCAACTTTCATCTCTCAGCCGCCGGTGATCACGCCACCAGCTTCACGATTTTCTGCGCGGCGTCGGCCATGCTGTCGGCGGACTCGATCTTGAGGCCGGACTCGGCGAGCGTCTTCTTGCCTGCGACGACGTTGTTGCCCTCGAGCCGCACGACGAGCGGGATCTTGAGCCCGAGGTCGCGCGCGGCGGCCACGACGCCGGTGGCGATCGTGTTGCAGTCCATGATGCCCCCAAAGATGTTCACGAGGATTCCCTTCACGTTGGGGTCGGTGAGGATGATCTTGAATGCGGCCTGCACCTGGTCCTTGGAGGCGCCGCCGCCCACGTCGAGGAAGTTGGCCGGGCTGCCGCCGAAATGCTTGATGATGTCCATCGTGCTCATGGCGAGGCCCGCGCCGTTGACGAGGCAGGCGATGTTGCCGTCGAGTGCGATGTAGGAGAGCGAGTACTTCGAGGCCTCGATCTCCTTCGAGTCCTCCTCGTTGAGGTCGCGCAGGGCGACGATTTCCGGGTGGCGGAAGAGCGCGTTGTCGTCGAAGGCGACCTTGGCATCGAGCGCCAGGACCTTGCCATCGGGCGTGGTGATGAGCGGGTTGACCTCGACCATGGAGGCGTCGGTGTCCCAGAACATCCTGTAGAGCGCGCCGATCAGCTTCACGGCGTTCTTGAAATAGTCGCCGGTGAAGCCGAGCCGGAAGGCCAGCTCGCGCGCCTGGTAGCCCTGCAGGCCGATGGCGGGATCGACGAGGATCTTGAAGATCTTGTCGGGCGTCTCGTGCGCGACCTTCTCGATCTCGACGCCACCCTCGGTGGAGGCGACGATGACCGGCCGCGATGTCGCGCGGTCGAGGAGGATTGCGAGGTAGTATTCCTTGGCGATGTCGCAGGCCTGCGTGAAGTAGACCGTCTGCACCTTGCGGCCGGCCGGGCCGGTCTGCGCGGTGACGAGCGTGTTGTTGAACATCTGGTTGGCGTACTCGAGCGCCTCGGCCTTGGTCTTGGCGAACTTCACGCCGCCCTTGAAGCCGTCGGTGAACGTGCCCTTGCCGCGTCCGCCGGCGTGGATCTGGGCCTTGACGATGATCGGGCCGTCGTGGCCGAGCGTCGCGAGGGCGGACTCGAACTCCGCCGGCGTGCGGGCGGCGACGCCCTTTGGCACGGCGACGCCGTATTTTTCGAACAGGGCCTTGGCTTGGTACTCGTGAATATTCATGACAGGCCTCCCGCGGCGCGGAGCTTTCGTTGCCTTGCGTGCATGTGGTGTCGTTCCTCCCGTTTCAGGCGGCCGTGCCGCACTCTTGCTTTGAGACGCTCGCGTCGGTCGCTGCTTTGTACAAGCCGGCGATGGCCGCGCGCTGTTGCACCAGCGCGAGAACGGTGTCGATGGTCGGTGTCGGCAGGTCCAGGAGCCGCCCGATCTCCTGGACCACGGTCACCAACGGGTCGATCTCCATCGGCCGGCCGCGCTCCAGGTCCTGCAGCATCGAGGTCTTGTGCGCGCCGACCGCACCCGCGCCGTTGATGCGCCGTTCGATGTCCACGCGGAACTGCGCGCCCAGTCTTTCGCCGACCGCCTGGGTTTCCAGCATCATCTGGCGCGAGACGGCGCGGGTGCCGGGATCGGAGGCGATGATGTCGAGGGTGGCGAGGGTCAGGGCGCTGATCGGGTTGAAGCAGACATTGCCCCACAGTTTCAGCCAGATCTCGTCACGAATGCGGTCGAGCACCGGCGCCTTCAGGCCGCCCATGGCGAACAATGCCGAGAGGTTCTTGACGTCGTCGCTGATCTCGC
>CAYMSE010000007.1:0-4427 GCA_964392935.1 uncultured Oleiharenicola sp. | reverse complement strand
AGGCCCGCCGGTCCGCGCAATACAGCGGCCTCAGCCCCGGCCGCTACACCTTCCGCGTCCAAGCGGCCAACTCCGACGGCGTCTGGAACACCACCGGTGCGGCGTACACCTTCGTGCTGCCGCCGGCGTTCTACCAGACGATCTGGTTCTACCTCGGTTGCGTGGGTGCGGCGGGTGTGCTCCTGTTCGGCGCTTACCGCTGGAAACTCGGGAGCATGCAGCGGCAACAGGCGCGACTGCAGGCGGAAAACGACGCGCTCGAGGCCAAGGTGACCCAGCGCACGGACGAGCTGGCCCGCTCGCTCTCGCTGCAGCAGGCGACGATTGACTCGACGGCCGACGGCATCCTGGCGATCGATCTCGGTGGCCGGATTGTCTCCGCGAACCGCCAGTTCGCCGCGATGTGGGGCCTGGCCAAGACCGCGCTGGCCAGCGAGGCCGATGCGATCGCCGCCATGGCGCGGCAGGTCAAGGACGAGGCGGAATTCCGCGCGCGTCTCGAGGTCGTCCACGCCCAGCGGGAGGCGGAGGCGTTTGATGTCATCGAACTCACGGATGGACGGACCATCGAGCGTTACAGCCGCCCGCAGCGGATTGACGAGCGCTGTGTGGGGATCGTGATGAATTTCCGGGATGTCACCGCGCGCCGGCAGGCGGAGCAGGAGATTGCGCTCGCCCACCGGCGCCTGGTCGAGGTGTCGCGCCACGCCGGCATGGCGGAGGTGGCCACCGGCGTGCTTCACAACGTCGGCAACGTGCTCAACAGCGTCAATGTCGCCGCCACGGTCGCCGCCGACCAGCTCCGCACCTCGAAGATCGCGCTGGTGCAGAAGCTTGCCGGCCTGATTGCGGAACACGAGGGCGACCTGGCGACGTTTCTCACGCAGGATCCGCGCGGCCGGCAGGTGCCCTCCTATCTCCGCCTGCTGAGCGAGGAACTCGGCAACGAGCGGGCGACCCTGGTGCGGGAATTGGATCACCTGCGCAGCAACGTCGAACACATCAAGGAGATTGTCGCGATGCAGCAGAGCTACGCGAACGTGTCCGGGCTCAGCGAGGCCACCGCCCTGGCGGACATCGTGGAGGACGCCATCCGCATCAACGCGAACGCCCTCGCCCGCCACGGCGTGGAGGTGGTGCGCGACTTCCAGGATCGCCCCGTGTTGAACCTCGAGCGGCACAAGGTCACGCAGATCCTCGTGAACCTCATCAGCAACGCGAAGGACGCCTGCGCGGCCGCGCAGCGTGCGGACCGGAAGGTCATCGTGCGGGTGGAGCGAACCGCGGATCGCGTCCGCGTCTCCGTCATCGACAACGGCGAGGGCATCGCCGCGGAAAATCTCCGCCGCATCTTCGAGTTCGGTTTCACGACCAAGAAGACCGGCCACGGCTTCGGCCTGCACAGCGGGGCGAACGCCGCGAAGGAGGCGGGTGGTTCGCTCAGCGCCGCCAGCGCGGGGCCGGGCATGGGCGCAACCTTCACGCTCGAGCTGCCCACCGCGGGTGAAAACGGTGGGCCGGCGGCGACCTGAAGCCACCCGCACTTTCCCGGCCTGTTCGCGGCGCGCGAGGTACTTCCCGAACTGCTGGGCGTGCAAGTAGTTCAACTGTTGCGATATGACGCGAGGTGCCCAATCCCGCCTTGCCAAGAGGCGGGGCGCCCCGCCATTTAAGCCGTTTACCAAAATGGCTTTAATCGTGCAAAAGTACGGCGGCACTTCGGTCGGCGACATCGACCGGATCAAGAACGTGGCCGCGCGCATCAAGAAGAGCCGCGACGAAGGCCACAGCCTTGTGGTCGTGGTCTCCGCCCGCTCGGGCGTGACGAACGAACTGATCGCCAAAGCCAAGGCGATTTCCGACCGCCCCGACACCCGCGAACTCGACATGTTGCTGGCGATCGGCGAGCAGGAGACGATCGCCCTGACCGCCATGGCGCTCCATGCGATCGGCATCCCCGCGGTGTCCTACACCGGCGCCCAGGCCGGCATCCTGACCGACCACGTCTTCACCAAGGCGAAGATCAAGAAGATCAACCCGAAGCCGATCCTCAAGGACCTCAAGGATGGCAAGGTCGTCATCGTCGCCGGCTTCCAGGGCATCGCCGAGGACGGCCAGATCACGACGCTCGGCCGCGGCGGCTCGGACCTCACGGCCATCGCGCTCGCGGCGGCGTGCAAGGCCGACGTGTGCCAGATTTACACCGACGTCGACGGCGTCTACACGGCCGACCCGCGCGTCGTGAAGTCGGCCCGCAAGCTGGACGAGATCAGCTACGACGAGATGCTCGAGCTCGCGAGCCTCGGCTCGAAGGTCATGCAGTCCCGCTCCGTGGAGTTCGCCAAGAAATATGGCGTGGTGTTCGAGGTCCGCAGCAGCTTTAACCACAACCCAGGAACCATCGTGAAAGAAGAAGTCGCCTACATGGAAAAGGTCGTCGTGCGCGGCGTGGCCGTCGACAAGGACCAGGCCAAGGTCGCCATCACCAGCGTGCCGGACAAGCCGGCCACCGCGGCGACAATCTTCAAGGCGCTCGCCGACGCCAACATCAACGTCGACATGATCGTCCAGAATGTCGGCCATTCCGGCGTGGCGGACCTCACCTTCACCGTGCAGCGCGACGACGCGCAGAACGCCGTGCGGGTGCTGCCGGCGGTCCTGAAGCAGCTCGGGGGCGGGGAGGTGAAGGCGTACGACAACATCGCCAAGCTCTCGGTCGTCGGCGTCGGCATGCGCACCCACGCGGGCGTGGCGGCCACGCTGTTCACCGCGCTCGGCGACAAGGGCGTGAACGTCCAGCTCATCGCCACCTCCGAGATCAAGATCACCGTCGCGGTCGACCGCGCGAAGGCGGATGAAGCCATGCGGGCCGCGCATTCCGCGTTCGGCCTGGACGCCAAGTAACGCCCGCTGACGGCACCGCGGCCATGAAGTACGTTTCCACCCGCGGCGGTTCCGATCCGGTCTCCTTCAACGACGCGGTCGCCATCGGCCTGGCGCCCGACGGCGGCCTCTACCTGCCCGAGAGCCTGCCCGACATCACGCCCCGCCTCGCGGCATGGCGGAACCTGAGCTACGCCGAGCTCTGCCTCGAGTTCCTCGCGCTGTTCGCCACGGACGTGCCGGAGGACGTGCTCGAGCGGCTCGTGCACCGGTCGTACGGGACCTTCACCCATCCGGACATCGCGCCCCTGCGCAAGCTCGACGACCGGCTCTACGTGCTGGAGCTCTTCCACGGGCCGACGCTCGCGTTCAAGGATTTCGCCCTCCAGTTCCTCGGCAACCTCTACGGCTGGCAGTGCGAGCTGGGCCGGCACAGCATCAACGTCCTCGGGGCGACCTCGGGCGACACGGGCGCCGCGGCCATCCACGGCCTCCTGGGGAAGCCGCGCACCGCCATCTTCATCCTCTATCCGGACGGCCGCGTGTCACCGCTGCAGGAGCGGCAGATGACGTGCACCGGCGCCGCCAACGTGCACGCCATCGCGATCGACGGCAGCTTCGACGACGCGCAGCGCGTGCTGAAGGACATCTTCGCCAACAAGACCTTCGCGACGCAGCACCGCCTGTCCGCGGTGAACTCGATCAACATCGCCCGGGTGCTGGCCCAGAGCGTGTACTACCTGCATGCGTGGCTGCGGCTGCCGGCCGCCGAGCGCGAGAACGTCGAGTTCGTCGTGCCGACTGGCAACTTCGGCAATGTCTTCGCCGGCTGGCTGCTCGAGCAGATGGGCGTGCCGATCATGGGCTTCAAGGTGGCGACCAACCGGAACGACATCCTGCACCGGCTCTTCACCACCGCCGAGTACCGCGCCGGCGCGGTGCACCCGAGCCTCGCGCCGTCCATGGACATCCAGGTCGCGTCCAACTTCGAGCGCTTCCTCTACTACGCGCTGGACGAGAATCCGACCCGCGTGTGCCACGTCATGGCGCAGATCAAGGCCACGGGCTCGTACCGCTTCGACCTTCTCAACAAGTCGATCTTCAGCTCGTCGACGGCGAACGACGACGAGATCACGGCGCTCATCCGCCGGGTGCACGAGCGCTACCGCTACCTCGTCGACCCGCACACCGCCTGCGCGTTCCAGGAGCTCAATCCCCAGCGCATCAGCGTCGTGCTCGCGACCGCCCATCCCGCCAAGTTCCCCGCGGCCATCGGCACGGCGATCGGCGAGGAACCGACCGCGCCCGCCCTCGAGGAACTGAAGGCGCGCCCGATCGTGAAGCACCGCCTTCCGGCGGACGCCGCCGCGATCAAGCAGTTCATCGCCGGGCACGCGGTCTGATTCCCCGGTCCGCGCCACGGCGCGATCGGGAGTTGAAATGCGGGGTCGTTTCCGTATTCAAGGCGGCACTGTTTCCGCCGTCCGGGCCAGACCGCCGAAGCTCTCCCCGCCTATGCATTGGAAATGTCTGCCCGTATCAGT
>CAYMSE010000006.1:0-3188 GCA_964392935.1 uncultured Oleiharenicola sp. | reverse complement strand
GTGGCGGTGCTGGCCTTCATGGCCTGGCAGCTCAAGCGCAAATAGCGCCCCTTGGGAGAGGGCCGGGGAGAGGGGCAGGCGAGGCTCACGCAGTGAGCCATAGAGGGTCCAAAATCGTCGCCATGCAACACACCTTCCTCCTCGCGCTCCTCGTCAAACCGCTCGTGAGCCTCGTCGTCTTCGGGCTGATCTGCCTTCCGGCGCGGCTCGCGGTGATGCGGTTCATGCGGGAAGGACGCCTCAAGCGCCTCCTGCTCCATCGCATCCACGACCGGTATTGAAGCTCGAGGGCGGTGCCGCAGGTGCCGCTCAGGGGCGCTTGCGATTTCGCCAGTAGAGAAGCGGCGCGATCGCCATTCCGCCCGGCACCAGCACCGCGAGCAGCACGTAGGGCGCGAGCGAGCTCCCCACGCCGCGCCATCCCGCCAATGCCGCCATCACCTTCGACATTTCCAGCTCCGATCGATCAGGGGTCCCGTCGACCCCGATACCGATGAGTCGAACCGGGCGAGCGCGATTCGACATCGGCTCGAGCCTGCATTGGACGCCGGGGAGGTTTCGGGTGGTGCGCCGCGCCGTGGGCCGGGCGGGGGAGTGGGGGGCGGGGTTTTGTGACGGCGCGTTCATCATCGGCCGCTGGCCTTGCCGCCTCGATCCCACGCCTTTTCCGCGAGCCACACCTTGATCAGCGACTGGTAGGGAACGTCGCGCTTGTTGGCTTCGAGCTTGATGCGCTCGAGCAGCGAGAGCGGCAGCCGCAGCGAAATCGACCGCGTGGAAAGCTCGATATTGGGAAAGCGGGCGAGTCGTGCCTTGCTCCAGTCGATGTATTGGGTGGAATCGCGACCCTTCGTGGCCCAGACTCGCGCTCCTCGTCTTCCGAGCGGAACTCAGGAACAGGTTTGAGTTTCTTGCTCATAAATCTTCCTTTCCTCGCGATGCATCGGTCGCGCTGTTGCCGGAACTCGTAATCTGACACGGGTCGGAATTTGAATTTTGATACACCTCGATTGAAACTCGCCGCCTTTGACACCCGCATGGGGAGAGGCGGTGATTCTCTGGGAGAGGTGTATGGAAGTCCGTATTCTGAGGAAGCAGGGTAAGAGCCTTCGCGATATCGCAGCGGAGACAGGATTGGCGGTGAACACCGTGAGGAAGTACCTCGCCGACGAGGCGTCGCCTCGCTACGGACCACGAGCGTCGCAACCGGGCAAACTCGAGCCATTCAAGGAGTACCTGGTTGATCGCGTGAAGGCCGCTCGCCCGGAGTGGATTCCCGCGACCGTCCTCGCGCGCGAGATCCGCGAGCGCGGCTTCGACGGCTGCGACAAGCTCGTGAGCCGATTCGTACGCACGTTGAAGCCGGCGCCGAAGGCCGATCCTGTGGTGCGCTTCGAGACCGAGCCGGGTCGGCAGATGCAAGTCGACTGGATCGAGTTCAAGCCGCAGAAGCTTGCGGCCTTTGTGGCGACCATGGGCCATTGCCGCGCAAGCTTCATCGAGTACGTGACCGACGAGCGCATCGAGACACTGGTCGCCTGCCATGTGCGCGCTTTCGAGTACTTCGGCGGCGTGCCGGCCGAGGCGCTCTACGACAACGTGAAGACGGTGGTGCTCGAGCGCGACAGCCACGGCCCCGGGAAGCATCGTTTCCATCCCACCCTCTGGGATCTCGCCAAGCACTACAACTTCCAGCCGCGGCTCTGCAAACCCTACCGCGCCAAGACGAAGGGCAAGGTCGAGCGCTTCAACGGCTACCTGCGCTATAGCTTCCACGTGCCACTGGTCACGCGGCTCAAGCAGGCGGGCCTGAAGCTCGATCGCGAGACGGCCAACGTGGAGGTGCGTCGCTGGCTTCGAGAAGTCGCCAACGCGCGTGTTCACGGCGAGACCGGCTGGATTCCCGCCGAGGAGCTCGAACGCGAGCGGCCGGCCCTGCAGAAGCTGCCGGCGCCTTATCGTGGCGCCGTGGCTGCGGCGCGTCCACGACGCGCATCCGGCAAGCCCCCTGTCGGATCGGCCTTGGCGCCCACGGCGGCGGCCATCGTGATTCCGACCCAACACGACCTCGCCATCTACGACGAGCTCCTGGAGGCGGCCTGATGAACCTCCAACACGAACGCATCGCTGTTCTCTGCGAGGAGCTGCGCCTCGGCGCCATCGCCGAGAACTATCCGCCGCTCGCCCAGAATGCCGTCGACGAAGGCAAGAGCTTCGCCGATTTCCTCGAGGCTGTACTCGCGGCGGAGAAGACCGCTCGCCACGGTCGCACCCGATCGACGATGACACGCCTTGCCGGCTTCCCCGCGATCAAGACGCTCGACGAATTCGACTACGAGTTCGCCGGCGGCGTCCCGAAGGCCACCATCCAGGAGCTGTCGGCCCTCGCCTTCGTCGAGCGCAACGAGAACGTCGTCCTGGTGGGTCCGTCCGGGGTGGGCAAGACGCATCTGGCGATCGGCTTGGGATATCTGGCCACGCAAGCGGGCATCAAGACGCGCTTCATCACCGCAGCCGACCTCATGCTCGCTCTTTCGACCGCAGCGCGCCAGGGCACCGTCGCCGAAACGCTCAAGCGAGGCGTGCTCGCCTACCGGCTGCTCATCATCGACGAGATCGGTTACCTCCCCATGAATCGCGACCAGGCGAACCTCTTCTTCCAGGTGATCGCCAAGCGCTACGAGAAGGGAGCGACGATCGTGACGTCGAATCTGCCGTTCGGCCAGTGGGATCAGACCTTCGCCGGCGATGCGACGCTCACCGCCGCTCTGCTCGACCGTCTCCTGCATCACGCCCACATCGTGCCCATCCAGGGAGACAGCTTCCGGCTGAGGAACAAGCGCAAGGCAGGTGTCTTCCCGGCAACCTTGGGAGAGAAGCGCGCGGCGTAGGGGCCGCGGAATCACAAAGACCCTACTGGCTGGTGTATCAAATTTGGATTTCCGCCCCGAGCCGGACGTGTATCAAAGTTCAAGTTCCGTTGACAACACGAGCCGCTGGAGCATGGAGCTCCTGAAAGCCCTCGAATGGAAGCGATTCGAGCTCCTGTGCGCTGCATACTTCGAGGCGCTAGGCTTCAAGGCGAAGGTCGCGCGCGAGGGAGCCGACGGAGGCATCGACATCCACCTCTATCCGGAAGGATCGAACACCCCTGGAATCGTCGTCCAATGCAAGGCGTGGAACGCGTA
>CAYMSE010000005.1:0-2885 GCA_964392935.1 uncultured Oleiharenicola sp. | reverse complement strand
CGGGAGCAGGCCCAGGTGGTCCATCGGGCGGCCGAGGGCGTCGAGCACGCGGCCGAGCAACTCGGGACCCGGGCGCGGCAGCGGCGGCCGGTCCGCGGCGGCGACCTCGCAGCCGACATGCAGGCCGGCCGTGTCGCCGAGCGGCATGAGGAGCACACGGTGTTCGCGGAAGCCGACGACCTCGGCGCGGACGGCGTAGCCGGTGCGCGGCGAGCGGACGACGCAGATTTCGCCGAGCCCGACATTGGGCCCCTCGGAATCGATGATTAGGCCCGCGATGCCCGTCACGGCGCCGACGCGCTGGACGGCCGGCGCATGCCGCACCTGCGAGCGCAGCACATCCACCAGTGGCCCGATGGTGACGGTGCTCATCGCGCGTCCTCCTGCAGAACCTTGTCATATAATGGATGACAAACTTCCGGCGGAAAGCGGCGCGGAGATTTGTCATACATTAGATGACAAGCGGTTTGGGTTTGGCGTGGCAGGGAGTTCATTGGCCGGTGAGGCCGTGGGAGAGCACGGTCAGTTTGGTCTGCTGGCGGGCGTCGGTGAGGCCGAAGCGGCTGCGCACCTGGCAGTCGCCGGGGGCGAGGTTGGCGTCGACCTTGATCTTCAGGCCCGGGTAGCGCGCGAGCCAGGACGGGTTGACCTGCTCGAGCAGCGCGGCGTCGCGCGGACACAGCGAGAGCTCGAGGCCCTCGCGTTCGGGAAAGAGCTGTTCCAGGGCCTCATGGCAGAGCTTCTCGACCAGTTCCGGCGGCGGCTCGTAACCGGCGAGCAGGCGGCGGGCGAGGTCGATGGCGAGCGCCGGCAGGGCGTCGCGCAGCTGGTTGACCAGGGCCGCCTCGACGCCGGCGAGCTGGCGGAGCACGCCGTCGCTCAGCTGTTCCATGTCGACCCGCATCTCGACCAGCTTCTGGTCGACCGCCTCGCGGGTCGCATCCACGCCCTTGCGGTACGCCTCGTCGGCGCGCGCCGCCACTTCCATTTCGGTGTACAAACGACCCTTGGCTCCCGGCAGCACGGCGCCGGTGAGCGGGCGGTCGAAGGCGATGAGCTTGGCGAAGGACATGGCTAGCTGAGAGCGGAGCGCGGAGCGCGGAGCGCCGGGCGGGTCGGGCGCCTGCGGCGCGGCCGGGCCGGGTGCGGGACCGGACGGTAGGCCGGGACCTCGTCGTCGAAGCTGCGCATGACGCCGCGGAGCGCCTCGAGCGCCGGCCGGGAGAGCGCCGGCGAGGACTGCGCCTGAAAGCTGAGGGACTGGATGAAGTCGTGCATGGTCAGGCGACGACGGCCTGGGCGTCGGAATCGATCGAGATCTGGCCTTCCTCCTCGAGGCGGCGGACGGCCTGGATGATGACGTCCTGCGCGGCCTCGACGTCCTTGAGGCGGACGGGCCCGAGCAGCTCGATCTCCTCCTTGAGGCCCTCGGCGGCGCGCTTGGAGAGCCCGGCGAAGACCTTGGTGCGGAGCGTCTCGCTGGCGGATTTCATCGAGATGGCCAGGTTGCTCGAGTCGACCTCGCGCAGGATGCGCTGCAGGTCGGCCGGCGCGAGGCGGTTGAGGTCCTCGAAGCTGAAGAGTTTCTTGCGGATGGCGGCGCTGAGGGTGGCGTTCCGTTCCTCGAGGCGGCCGAGGAGCGTCTTGCTGAGGTCCTTCTCGAGGCTGTTGAGCAGGCCGGCGACGGCGCGCACGCCGCCGCTGTGGTGGAAGGCGGGGCGGTTCTTGTTGTCGAAATGCTTGCCGAGGCCGCGCGCGATCTTGTTCACCAGCTCGATGGACGTGGACTCGATGGTGCCGAGGCGCTCGAGCACCTCCTCGCGGAGGTCCGGGCTGAGGAGCGGGAAGACCTCGGCGGCCTTGGCCGGCTCGAGGTACGAGAGGATGAAGGAGATGGTCTGCGGCTGCTCGTGCTTGATGAGGTTGTAGATCTGGCGGCCCTCCATCTCGCTGATGTCCTTGATGACCTCGATCGAGGTGCCGACGACCGGGCCGACGCGCCCGATGATGGCGGAGGCCTTGTGGCCGCCCTTGGCGAGCTCGAGCGTGCGCTGGGCGAAGCCGATGCCGCCGGCCGCCGACTGGACGCTGGTGGCGACCACGCCGGAGAACTCGTCGAAGGCCTGCTTCTGCACCGCCTCGGGAATCATGGGGAAACCCGCCATCTCGCGGCAGAGGTTTTCCACCTCGGTATCGTCAAACTGCTTGAGGACCTCCGAGGCCGAATCGGGCCCGATGCAGATCAGGAAGACCGCGAGCTTCTGCAGGCGGCTGAGCTTGGAGTAGTCGATGTCGGCCACAGGTAAGTTGAGGGTTGAGAGTTGAGGGTTGAGGGCCGCGGGACTTGGGCCTTCGACTTTCGACGTTCGTCGCTGCGGCGCTCAGTTCTTGTTGGGGGCGGTGCCGGCGGGGGCGCCGACCCAGTCGCGGAGGGCGGTGCCGATGTTGGCGGGCTTCTGCTTGATGAGCTCGTTGAGCATCTCGGGCGTGACGGTGTTGCCGTTCTGGAGGGAGCGCGCGGCCATTTCCGGCGGCATCGCGAGCACCTCGACCGGGACCGGCTCGGGTTTCTGGCGCGAGAGGAGGCGGAGGAACACGAGCAGCACGAGGCCGGCGCCGGCGACGGCGGACCAGCGGCTCGCGGCCTCGATCCAGCCCTGCCAGCGATTTTCCTTCTGGATGGCCTGGATCTGTTCGGTGACCGGCTCGGTCGCGAACGGCACTTCCTGCAGGGTGACGATGCTGTCGAGCGTCTGGCCGGGCTCGGGCTTGAGGCCGAGGGCGTTGACGACGACCTGGCGCAGCGCGTTGAGCTCGTCCGCCGACCGCGGGCGCGGCTGCGGCTGCGGGGCGGGCTGGCCCTCGGCGGGCGGGGTGGCGCCGGC
>CAYMSE010000004.1:0-2790 GCA_964392935.1 uncultured Oleiharenicola sp. | reverse complement strand
TGGTCGTGGCGGCGGGGCACGTGCGTTCGCCGTGGGCCTGCGACGAACCCGGCCGTCGCGAGGTGCACCTGCTGCTGCTCGCGTCGGTCGTCGCGGCCCTGGCGTATGCCGCGCTCACGAATTTCTTCACCTACGCCCGCTCGTGGACCTCCGGGGTGCAGGGCCTGCCGTTTGCGTTCGCGACCGGCCTCACCCTCCTGCTGCACCGCCCGTTCGCCGGCGACCGCGTCTGGAAACTCCTCGTGTCCGCCACGCTCGCGCTGGCGGTGCTCGGCGCCGCGCGCAACCACTACCGGTTCATCTACCGCGACGGCGCCCCGGGCGAACTCGTCGCCGGCTTCACGGTGCCGAAACTCCGGGGCCTCCGGTCGACTCCCGAGCGCGTCGCGGCGCTCAACGCCCTCTACGCGCGCCTCCAGGACGACGTGCGGCCCGGCGATCGCCTCGTCGCCTTCGACGATTGTCCTTTGCTCTATTTCCTGTTCGACGCGCGGCCGGCCTACGGCCTGGCGTGGGCGGCGCGTTATGGCCAGAGCCCCGCGACGCTGGCCCGGCTCGACGCGGAGTTCGCCGCCGGGCCGTTGCCGCGCTACGCGATCCGCGCCCTGGTCGACGTCGGCTCGCCGGCCTGGCGCGACGCGCCACGCACGCGGTTCGAGCACTACCCGCTCAACGAGACCGTGCAGGCGCGCTACGAGCTGATTCACACGATTTTTCCGTTCGAGATCTGGCGGCGGCGGCCCGCCGCCGGGGAAAAGACTTCCCCTGCCCCCTCCCCCCGCTAGCTTCGGGATTGAGCGCATGAAACTGTCGATCGTGATCCCCTGCTACAACGAGCGCACCACCATCCGGGCGATTGTCGACGCCGTGCGGGCCGCACCCGTCGCGGACAAGGAAATCATCGTCGTCGACGACTGCTCGACCGACGGGACGCGCGACCTCCTCAAGCAGGAGATCGCGCCCCTGGTCAGCCAGGTGATCTACCACCCGATCAACGCCGGCAAGGGCGCCGCGCTGCGCACCGGTTTCGCCGCGGCGACCGGCGACGCGATCATCGTGCAGGACGCCGACCTCGAGTACGACCCGCAGGAATACCCGAAGCTGCTCAAACCCCTGCTCGACGGGAAGGCCGACGTGGTGTTCGGCTCGCGCTTCATGGGCGCGGACGCGCACCGCGTCGTCTACTTCTGGCACATGGTCGGCAACCGTTTCCTCACCCTGCTCTCGAACATGCTGACGAACCTCAACCTCACGGACATGGAGACGTGCTACAAGCTGTTCCGCCGCGAGGTGCTCCGCAAGATCACGATCCAGGAAAACCGGTTCGGCTTCGAGCCCGAGATCACCGCCAAGGTGGCGCGTCTCGATGGCTGTCGCGTGTACGAGGTCGGCATCAGCTACTACGGCCGCACCTACGCGGAGGGAAAGAAGATCGGCTGGCGCGACGGCTTCCGCGCGATCTACGCCATCGTGAAATACAACCTGCTCGGATAAGCCCCGTCGCCCTCCTCCCGCCCCGCGGCCGCCGCGCCGTGAAGCCGCCCCGCGATGCCGATCCTTGAGTTCAGTGCCACGCTGCTGGCGATCGCCCTGGGCCTCGGCGGGCTCGGCTGGCCCGTGGCCGCGGTGATGCCGGTGGCGCCGCGCGAGCGCGTGCTGGCCGCCGCCGTGCTGGGGCTGATCGCGTGCTATCTCGCCGCGGGCGCCGTTTATGTCGGCGGACTGAATCCCGCCGGCCTGCGCGCGCTGCCCGCGCTGGGCCTCGTCGCCCTCGTGTGGAGCGGGAAATCACTGACGGCGACCCTGCGCGCCCCCGGCGTGGGCGGACTGCTGGCGGGACAGGTGCTGTTCACGCTCTGGGCCGTCGGCTGGCTGCTGCTGGTGCCGAGATATTCCGGCGGCTGCTGGGTCGCAGACTGGTTCGGACACTGGCAGCGCACGCTCTACTTCCTGGCGCAGAACAAGGAGAACGTGCTGTTCAACGGCTTCGATCCCTTCACGTCGCGTCCGCCGCTCGTCAACCTTGTCACCGGCGCCTTCCTCCAAACGGGGGCGAAGGGCTTTGCCGGTTACCAGCTCGTCTCGACGGTGCTCGGCAGCCTGATCTTCCTGCCGGCCGCAATCCTGGCCGCGCGCTTCGGTGGCGCCCGCGCGGTGCCGCTCGTGGGGCTGTTCCTGATGCTGAACCCGATGATGATGGAGAACCTCACCTACAGCTGGACGAAGCTGCCGGCGGCGTTCCTCGTCCTCGCCGCCCTCGCGTTCTACCTGCGTGCGCGCGCCGAGCCGTCGCCCGGGCACGCGCCCCTCGCCCTCGCCGCCGCCGCCCTCGCCGCCGCGATCCTCGGACACTATTCCGCCGTGCCCTACGCGTTGCTGCTCGGCGCCGCCTGGCTCGGCCACGGACGGCACCAGCGGTGGTCCGGGCCGTGGTGGCGCGCCTCCGGCATCGCGATCGGGATCGCGGGCCTGTTGCTCGCCACGTGGTTCGGCTGGGCGGTGGCGCGCTTCGGCGTCGCCGGCACGCTGTTCACGAACACGACCGTGACCGACCGCGCCGCCACCGTCGGCGCGCAACTGCAGGGCTTCCTGCTCAATTTCCGCGACACGCTCGTGCCGCATTTCCTCCGCACCGTCGACTTCACGCCCCTGGCGCAGACGAGCGCCTCCGGCTGGTGGCGCGACTGGTTCTTCCAGCTCTACCAACCCAACCTCTTCTTCGCCGTCGGCAGCGCCGGCGGCGCGCTCGCCCTGTGGGAAGCCGGGCGCGCCGCGCGCGCGGCGGCCGCC
>CAYMSE010000003.1:0-4757 GCA_964392935.1 uncultured Oleiharenicola sp. | reverse complement strand
TTCTTGAGATAGAGCACGCCGCAGCAGCGCGGCGTCACCCCGGCCGCGCGGATCCGGGCCGCCACCGCCTGCCACGCCGCGGGCGAGGACTCCCAGGGCGAATGCGCCCGGTGCAGCGAAAGGGCGTCGAGCCCCACGCGTTTCACCGCCGCCAGCATGTGGTCGAGCGGGAGGGCCTTCAGCCCGACGGTGGCGGCGCCGAACGCGAAGCGCGCGGCGGCGCCGGGTTGGGAGTTGAGGGTTGAGGGTTGAGCACCGGAGGCGGCGGCCTTCGCGGCGGCAAACGGCAGGGCGGCGCCGGCCGCAAGCGTCTTGAGCGCAGATCGGCGGTTCATCGGCGCGATTCAGGCCAGCCCCAGTTTCGCCAGGACCTCGGGCGGCGGGCCCTTGAACTCCGGCAGCGGCACGTTGCCGACATAGCCGATGTCCTTCATGCCCTCGGGCGTCGTGTAGAATCCGCTCGTCGTCAGGTCGCGGAACTTCGCAAAGAACCTCGCCCCCTCCTCCAGCCCGGGCTTCGCCTCCGGCGCGTGGCAGATGTCGTCCGCGATCGCGCACTGCTGCTCATGGCCGAGCTCGGCAAAATCCTTGCCGAAACGCTTGCCCGCCTCGGTGTCGATCCAGGCGAGCCCCGCGAGCACGCTCTCGCGATCGCCCTGCTGGTCGGAGTACGGCGAGCTGATCCACTCGTCGATGAAGTCGTGCACCTTCAGGTCGGCCGCGCTGGGCACCGCGCCCTCGGCCGGGATGATGAGCCCGCACAGCGCGGCCGCGGTGCGCCGCTGGTGGTCGGTCATGGTCAGCGGCCAGAACGCGCCGGGCGCGTATTCCTTGTTCAAGAGCGCATCGGTGCCGTAGCCCTTGGTGGCCGGGGCGGCCGCCGTCTGGGCAAACAGCGTCGTGCGGTCCGTCACCGCGGCCGCCGCGCTGGCGGCCAGCAGCCACTTGATGGCGGTGCGGCGGTCGAGGCGGGGCAGGTCGGATGGGTTCATGTCACAGTCCCCCCTTCTTCATTTCGTCGACGATGTGGTCCGCCGCACGCCAGGCGACGGCCATGATGGTCTGGGTCGGGTTCTTGTCCGCGTTGCCGGGGAAGACGGCGCCGTCGGTGATGTAGAGGTTCGGCACGTCCCAGGTCTGGCACCACTGGTTGGTGACCGACGACTTCGGGTCCGCGCCCATGATGGCGCCGCCGACCTCGTGGATGATGCGGCCGCCCTTCTCGATCGGCGACTTCTCGGTCGCGCGCTTGCGGTTGGCGTTGCGCCCGAGCACGCGGCCGCCCATCGCCTCGACGATCTGGGTGAAGGTCTGCTCCATGTGCTCGGCCTGCTTGAGCTCGTGGTCGGACCAGTGCCAGGTGAACCGCAGCACCGGGATGCCGAAGCGGTCCTTCACGACCGGATCGAGTTCGCAGAACGACCGCTCGTTCGCGATCATCTCGCCGCGACCGGCGAAGTACATGAACGTGCCGTAGTAGCGGCGCGCGTCCTCCTTGAGCTTCAAGCCGTAGCTGCCGCGCGTGAAGCGCTCGAGCCCGGCGCCCGCGCCCATGCCGGGCATGCTGCGGCCGCCGCCGAACTCGATGTGGTAGCCGCGCGCGAAGCCGAGCTTCCCGGCGAGTTGCTCCCGGTACAGCCACCACGGCGTGTACACGTGCGCGCCGCCGGCCCCATCCTCGTTGTGCGGCGGCAGGCCCTCCAGCGCGGGGATCTGCGCCCCCAGGCTGGCGCCGACCGTGTCCATGATGTACTTGCCGAGGAGCCCGCTGGAATTCGCCAGTCCCTGCGGGTGGCTCGCGGACTTGGAATTCAGCAGCACGCGCACGCTCTCGCAGGCGCTGGCGGCGAGGACGACGATGCGCGCCTTCGCGCGGCATTCCTTCCCGGACACCTTGTCGACGTAGAGGATGCCGTCGGCCCGGCCCGCGGCGTTGAGCGTCACTTCGCGCACCATCGCATTGGTCACGATGTCGAGGTTGCCGGTCGCGAGCGCGGGGGGCAGGTGGACCGTCGTCGACTGGTAGTTGGCGCGGATGGCGCAGCCGCGGCCGCAGGGCGTGGCCCAGAAGCAGGCCGCGCGCTCGCTCATCGCCTGGGCGAGGATGCGCTGGGCGCGGCGGTTGCCCGGGTGGATTCTCGCCGGGAGCACCGCCGGGTCCTGGCGCTGCGTCAGCACGGCGCGGTGGATCGCGACGACCGGCACGCCGAGGCGGTTCATGTGCTTCTTGGCAAAGCGCTCGCTGGCGCGCGCGGCGGGCGGCGGCTGGAGCACGCCGGGCGACGAGTTGGGCGTGTTCTCGAGGCCGTCGTTGTCGCCGTACACGCCGATCAGCATCTCGACCTTGTCGTAGTAGGGCGCGAGTTCCTCGTAGGTGAAGGGCCAGTCGAAGCCGAGCCCGTCACGCGTGCGCGCCTTGAAGTCGTACGGCCCGTTGCGCAGCGAGTGGCGGGCCCAGTGGTTCGTGCGGCCGCCCAGCATGCGGGCGCGCCACCACTCGAACTGCTGCGCCGGGTCCTCCGAGGCCTGCGTGTACGGCTCGCCGGGCACCTGCCAGCCGCCGTCCACGGTCGCGTCGTGGAAACCGAAGGGCTTGTCGGGCGTCCCGGCGCCGCGCAACGGTGCCTGCCCGTTGGTCTGGAACATCGGCGTCTCCTTGACCGGGTCGTAGTCGCGCCCGGCCTCGAGCATCAGCACCCGCGCGCCTTCCATGGTCAGCGTGTAGGCGGTCTGGCCGCCCGCGGCGCCGGAACCAACCACAATGACATCGTACTCGGGTTTGACCTGGGAGGGGGTGATGACCGGCATGGGGCGTCGGCCGCGCGGGGCGGCAATGGGGTGCGCCCAAGTGAGGTCACGGGTTTTGATTCGGCAAGTGGAAATCAGGTCTCGCAGGTGACTGAGGCCGCCGCGCCCGGCGGGGCGGACAAATGACTCAAAAGCCGGGCAACCGTTCTCAGGCGGGCCGGGACGGAATTTGGCTTGGTCAATCGCGCCCGTTCGTGTCCATTCGGAGTTCATACCTTTTCCCGATGGCCAAAATTGAAGTCAGCCAGGTCGCCGAAATCCTGAAGAAGCACAAACTCGAGCCCGCCCTGCTCCGCGAAATCGTGCAGGAGATGAACGAGGTCACGCAGCCGGCGGCCGACGAGGACATCAAGCCCCCCGCCCCGAAGAAGCAGTTCGTGGTCCTCCTGTCCGACCCGCAGGGCAAGCTCCCGCGGCAGGACCTCGTCGGGTGGGTCGTGCAGATCCCGGAAAACGCGAGCCCCCACTCCACCGCCGAGCGCGTCTTCAAGGGCGCCTACGATTTCAATGCCTCCAAGAAGGGCCGCCTGCTGCCGGTGAAATCCGTTGGCGAGGCCCTGGAGAGCGCGAGCGCGAAGTACTTCAAGGAAGCCGAGCTCTGGGTGAAGACCAAGACGCCGGTGTCCGTCATCGTGACCGACAACGTCCTCCCGAAGGACGAGTTCAAGATCGAGAAAATCGACAAGCGCCGCCGCGACGAGAGCGACGACGAGTGATGGGCCCGGCCGGGATTCGCGCCGGCCCCCGCTCGCCTGACGGAAATGTCAGCCGCGCTTTCCCGAGCACGATGCCCGCGGGCGGGTATCTGGCGTTGAAATTCCGCAGGCGCCGCCAAACGTCTCGCGCATGACCTTCGCCCATCCCGCGCAATTGATGCAACGCCTGCCCGCGCGGGTCCGCCCGGTGGTGCTCACCGCCCTGCTCGGTCTGGCGGCCGGTTGTGCCGCGGTGCTGTTCCAACTCGCGATTCATCTCGTCTACCACCAGGGAATCGAACGGCTCACCCAGCGGCCGCTCGCCGAGTTTCTTGCCGGGAGCCTGCTCATTGTCGCGGCCACGTCCGGACTGGCCGGGTGGTTGTTGACGCGATTCTGCCCCGACGCCGCGGGCAGCGGCATCCCGCAACTGAAACTGGCATTCTGGAAGGACTTCGGCTTCGTGCCGTGGCGCGTCGTCTGGGTGAAGTTCCTCGGCGGCGCGCTGAGCGTCGGCGGCGGCAGCAGCCTTGGCCGGGAGGGGCCGTCGGTGCAGCTGGCGGGCGGGCTCGCGTCGCAATGCGCCGGCCTGCTGGGCACGGCGAAGAACGAGCGGCGCACCGCGGCCGCGGCCGGCGCGGCCGCCGGCCTCGCCGCCGCGTTCAACACCCCGATCGCGGCGGTGACCTTCGTGCTGGAGGAAATCATCGGCGACCTGAACAGCCGCCTGCTCGGCAGCGTGCTGCTGGCGGCGGTGCTCGGCGCGCTCGTCGCCCACGGCCTGCTCGGCGCACAACCTGCCTTCGCGCTGCACGGCCAGGGCGCGCCGGGGTGGATCGGCTACGCCCTCACCCCGGTGGTGGCGGCGCTCGCCGCGCTCGCCGGGTGCTGGTTCCAGCGCCTCAGCCTGGGCCTGCGCGCCTTCAACCAACGCCCGCACCGCCTGCCCGGATGGAGCCGCGTCATGCTCGGCGGCGTGGGCGTCTGGGTGATCGGCGCCGCCGTGTTCGCCTACACCGGGCGGGCCGGCGTGTTCAGCCTGGGCTACGAGGACCTCTCGCTCGCGCTGGACGGACGCCTGCTCTGGCACGTCGCGGCGCTGCTGCTCGTGGCGAAGCTCGCCGCCACGGCGCTCTGCTACGGCCTGCGCGGCTGCGGCGGCATCTTCGCCCCCACGCTCTTCTTCGGTGCGATGGCCGGCGCGGCGCTGGCCGCCATCGTGCACCTGTTCCATCCCCTCGCCCAGGCCGACCA
>CAYMSE010000002.1:0-4213 GCA_964392935.1 uncultured Oleiharenicola sp. | reverse complement strand
CTGGTCGTCGCGCTCGTTCAGCGACCCGACCGCGACCTGCAGGATGAGGTACACGCGGCCGGCCGGCTCGGTGTTCGCGCGCACGGCGTAGCGCAGTCCGTTCTCGAGGCGGCCCCAGCGGATCGCCGGATCGGGCGGGACGTCGCTGCCCTCGTGCGGCCAGGGCGCCGCGGCCGCGGTCCCGGCGGCCAACAGCAGGGCGGCCAGGCGGCCGGCCCGGCGGAGCAGGGGGCGGAGGAGGGACGGGGTCATGCGACGACGACGAAGCGCCGAGCAAGGCGCAAGGCGCACCGCGACGCAACGGCGGAGTCGGCGCGCACTTTCCACTTGAACCCGGCGGGCCGCTCGGGAGTGTAAAGGGCGAATGTCCTACGCCGCCTACCTACCGTTTCTGATCCAAGTGGTGCTGGCCGCCGTCATCACGTCGGTGGTCATCGCGATCAGCCACCTCGTGGGGCAGCGCGCGCGCGGCAGCAAGATCAAGGACGCCGCCTACGAGTGTGGCATCCACTCGGACGGCAGCACGCACACGCGCTTCTCGGTGAAATTCTACGTCACCGCGATGCTGTTCATCCTTTTCGACATCGAGGTCGTATTCCTCATCCCGTGGACCTTCGTGTACCGCGATTTCCTCGCGAACCACATCTCGATCCTCGCGCCCATGTTGTTCTTCCTCGGCGTGCTCGTGCTCGGGCTGTTCTACGAGGTGAAGAAGGGCGCGCTGGAGTGGGAAAAATAACCGGCGGGAAAGATCCAAACGCCCAAGCGCCAAACGCCAAAATGGTCCGGCTTTCGCGTTTCCGCTTCTCGGTGTCCCCGCCATCCGGCGTCTGGTCCTTGTGATTTGAAGTTTTCCAACCGGTGCGCCTCGACAAGTACATCTCCCGCAGCCGCGTGCTGGACCTGGGCAGCGCCGATCTCGAGGGCGCGCTGGTCGAGCTGCTGAATCTCACGGTCGAGCGTTTTCCCGACCTGAACCGGGATGCGGTGCTCAAGGGCCTCCTGCGGCGCGAGAGCACGATGACGACCTACCTCGGCCTCGGCGTCGCGATGCCGCACGTGCGCGTGAAGATGGGCCGCCGCTACGTCCTCGCGGTCGGGCGCAGCCACTACGGCATCCGCTACGACAGCTCGATCGAGAGCGAGCCGGTGAAGCTCGTCATCATGTTGATCGCGGACGAGAAGACCCGCGACTACCTCCAGCTGCTCGCCGCGCTGGCCCAGCTGTTCAAGGAGCAGGATTTCGTCGACAGCCTCGTCCAGGCGCCCGACCTCGACACGCTCTACGACCGCCTCTTCGCGGGCTTTGGCGGGGTGGCGGCGAAGCCGGTCCCCGCGGCCCAGGCGCGCGTCAATCGTGTCATCCTGCGCGAAGCCGAGAAGATCGCCGCCGGCAGCGGCTGCACGAGCCTGATGATCTTCGGGGACGCGTTCACCGGCCGGTTTCGCGCCCCGAAGTGGGGCGTGCCGATGAAGACGATCCTGGTGAGCCGCAACGCGCCGGATGGCGACGGCCGGCCAAACCGGTTCGCTGAGGCCATCCAGGTGCGCTCGTTTTCGAACCAGCGCCTGGCGCAGCTGCGCAGCGCCGTGCTCGTCGGCCTCACCCGCGGCATCATCACCTACAAGGATCGCCTCTGCTGCATCGGCGGCATCGCGGGATCGAACCAGCTCGACGCGGTCGTGGTGGTCGACGTGGAAAGGGAATTCCAGTCGCTGCTCAGCGGCCACACCGACCTGTTGCCCGCCGACGTGAAGCCCGAGGTGCTCGAGCGCGTCATCGGCGTCGCGACGGAACTGGCGGTGGAAGGCCGCGAGGGTCGTCCGGTCGGCTGCCTGTTTGTGGTCGGCGACAATGAGAAACTCAGCCACCTGACCAAGCCGCTCGTGCTGAACCCGTTCTACGGCTACAAGGAAGAGGACCGCAACATCCTCAATCCGTTCATGGACGAGACCATCAAGGAGTTCTCGTCGATCGACGGCGCGTTCATCATCCGGGGCGACGGCGTGGTCGAGGCTGCCGGCGCGTTGATCCAGGCCGCCGACTACAACCACGCCCTGCCGAGCGGCTTGGGTACGCGCCACGCGGCGGCGGCGGCCATCTCGGTCGCGGCCGATTGCATTGCCCTGGCAGTGTCCTCGAGCACGGGGCAGGTCACGCTGTTCCGGCGCGGGGTGATGATGTCGCTGACCGAAAAGAAGGTCAGCGCGTAACCCGCACCGGGGGAGGCGCATGGAGCCCGCGGGCCGCGCGCCGGTCCCGGCACAAGATTTGGGTTGCACGGGTGCCGGTCGCGGCTTTGCTCTCGACCCTTCCCAACCCATTTAAGCCATGCAAGAAACCGTCACCCTGGAATGCACCGAGGCCCGCAAAGAGGGCAAACCCGTCTCGCGCTATCTCACGAAGCGCAACAAGAAGACCGTCACCGAGCGCATTGAGAAGAAGAAGTACAATCCCTTCCTCAAGCGCCACACGCTCCACAAGGAGATCAAGTAGGCGGTCCGCCCCGCAAACGATTCGGCCGGTTCCTGACGGGACCGGCCTTTTTCTTGCCTACTTCTTGTTGATCGCGACGTCCGTCGGGGGCGGCGGCGGGCCGCCGGCGGCCAGCTGCGCGCGGCGGGCCGCCCGCCAGCTGTCGCGGTGCTTGCGGATCCAGTCGAGCAGGGCGCGTTCGAAGCCGATGTCGTAGCCGAGGCGTTCCGACTCGATCCACTTGTGCTTCAGGATCTCCTCCCGCTCCGCCAGGAATTCCTGGTAGAGGCTCGACTGCTTGACGAAATCGCGGTTGCCGCTGGTCTCGCTGGTATTGGGAGGAGTGGCGGACATGGGCGGAGCTCTCAGCTACAAATCGTGCGGTGGCCGACAACACGAGTCGGCGAATTTTGGCCCGGCGGAAGCGTCATGTGGGAAAAAGTTAGAGGGCCGGTCTTCGCCGTGTCAATCCGGGCGCTGGATTTTAAGCCGGGCCAGCAGCGTGGTCGCGATTTCGCGGAAGACCTGGGCCGGCCGGCTCGCCGGCGCCGTGACCACGAGCGGTGTGCCCTGGTCGCCCCCGGCCCGGATTTCGGGAAAGAGCGGCACCTGGCCGAGCAGCGCCGTGCCGAGGGCCTCGGCGGTGGCGGCGCCGCCGCCTTCGCCGAACAGCGCCTGCCGGTGGCCGGCGGCGTCCTCGAACCAGCTCATGTTCTCCGCGACGCCGAGCAGGGGCACGTTGACCTTCTGGAACATCAGGCCGCCCTTGCGGGCGACGTTGGTCGCGGCGGCCTGCGGGGTCGTCACGAGCACCGCGCCGTCCAGCGGCAGCGTCTGCACGAGCGACAGCTGCGCGTCACCGGTGCCGGGCGGCAGGTCCACGAGCAGGAGGTCGAGTTCGCCCCATTGCACGTTCTGGACGAACTGCTGGATGGTCTTCATCACCATCGGGCCGCGCCAGACGACGGGCGTGTTGTCGTCCACGAGGAAGCCCATCGAGATGATCTTCACGCCGTGGCGCTCGAGCGGGACCAGGTTGTCGCCGTCGACGTTGGGGCGGGCGCCGGCGAGGCCCATCATGAGGGGCACCGAGGGGCCGTAGATGTCGCAATCCATCAGGCCGACGCGGCCGGGGCGTCCGTGCGCCGCGAGCAGCTGCGCGGCGGCGCAGGCGAGGTTTACCGCGAAGGTCGACTTGCCGACGCCGCCCTTGCCGGAGGCGATGGCGACGGAGTGCTTGATGCCGGGCGGGGTCGTGCCGCCGCCGAGGTTGGCCTGGCCGGGCTTGGGCGGCGCCTTGGCGGCGCTGACCGCGAGCTCCACGATGACGTGCTGCACGCCGGGCAGCGCGCGGAGGCACTGTTCCACGTCGGCCTTCAGCGCCGTCGGCACCTTCGGGTCCGAAGTGGTGATCGCGATCGACACCTTCGCGGTGCCGGCGTCGAACGCCGCGGAGCGCACCAGCCCGAATGAAACAATATCCCGGCTGAAGCCGGGATATTTCACTTGCTTGAGGGCGTCTTTCAGGGAGTCGGCGGTCACTTGGCGGTTGGGAAAATTGCTTGGAAAACAGTTCGCTTTGACCTTGTGAAGAGGGTGCCGGGAGTAAAACAAAAACCGGTCGCGAACTTTCTCCATTACTTATCGTCTCACCCCCCATGCTTAACGCTTTTCGTTTCCTCCTCGCCGTGACCCTCGTGGCGCCCGCCTTCGCCCAACGTGACATCGGTGAAATTG
>CAYMSE010000001.1:0-3427 GCA_964392935.1 uncultured Oleiharenicola sp. | reverse complement strand
GAGCTGCTGGAAAAGACCATCGGCATCATCGGCCTCGGCCGCATCGGCAAGGAGGTCGCGGTCCGCGCCCGCGCCTTCGGCATGAACGTCATCGGCTTCGACGTTTACTGGGACGACAAGTTCGCCGCCACCCACCAGGTGAAGCGCGCCGCCTCGCTCGACGAGATCTACGCCGCCTCCGACTACATTTCGCTGCACACCAACCTCACGCCGGAGACGCGCGACATGATCAGCGCGAAATCCTTCCCGAAGATGAAAAAGGGCGTGCTCATCCTCAACTGCGCGCGCGGCGAGATCGTCCACACCGCGGACATGGTCGCGGCGCTGAAGTCCGGCCAGGTCGGCGGCTACGGCACCGATGTGCTCGACCAGGAGCCGCCGGCCCCGGACCACCCGTTGCTCAAGCTGCCCAACGTCGTCTGCACCCCGCACGTCGGTTCGCGCACCTACGAGAGCGTCGTCCGCCAGGCCACCACCGCCGTCCGCAACCTCATCCTCGCCATGCACGGCGAGAAGCCCCTCGCCCAGATCAACCCCGAGGTGCCGGTGAAACGCGTGATCTGACAATTACGCGAGTTGAGGGTTGAGGGCTGAGGGTTGAGAGACTCGCCGCCTTTTCCCCTCAACCCTCATCCCTCAACGCTCAACTTCTTCCTCCCCCATGCCCGAGCTCTTCCACATCGTCCCCGAGTCCCAGCACAACGCGCTCGTCGAGGCCGCGTACCGCCACCGCGGCTTCCACGCCGACGAATCGGCCGAGGCCGCGCGCTTCTGCGCCGAAGCCACGCGCCACGGCATCCGCACGCACAACGGCATCAAGGCGCTGCACCTCGACCACCTCTTCGGCTCCGGCTCGAAAGGCTGCGTCCCCGGCGCGCAGATCGAGGAGAAGGACTCGCGCTTCGAGGCCGTGCGCATCTGGAACGCCAACCGCAAGCTCGGCCAGGCCACCGCCTACCGTGCGATGGCTGAGGCCATGCGTCTCGCCGACAAGTACGGAGTCGGCACCGTCTCCGTCGACAACGCGTTCCACTACCTTTGGGGCGGCGGCTACGTGATGGATGCCGCGCGCCGGGGCTACATCGCCTACACCAACTGCACCGCGGCGCTCGCCGAGGTCGTGCCGTTCGGCGGCAAGTTCCCCACCCTCGGCACCAATCCGCACTCGTGGGGCTTCCCCACCACCGAGGCCGTCGGCTACCCGATCGTCATCGACTGGGCGACCTCCGTCGTCGCCATGGGGCGCGTCCAGCAGCTCGCCCGCGAGGGCAAGAACCTGCCGCCCGACGCCGCCGTCGACGAGCACGGCGCGATGACCACCGACCCGAAAAAGGCGAAGTACCTGCTGCCGTTCGGCGCGCACAAGGGCTACGGGCTCTCGCTCATCAACGAGATCGTCGGCGGGTTCATCGGCGGCTCGATCCCGACCCTGCGCAACCGCTGGGACCAGGCCGCGGGCGACAAGGGCACGTGCTGCTTCTTCTTCCAGGTGATCCATCCCGACGCGCTCAACGCCGGCGCTTTCGCCAAGGGCCGCAACCAGAAGGAAAACGTCAAGGCGGTCATCGCCGACATCCTTGGTCACGGAAACGAGCGGTGCATACTCCCCGGCCAGCTCGAGGCCACGTGGGCCCGGCACTCCGCCGCCGCCGGCGGACTGCTCTTCAGCGCGGCCGAGGTGGCGGCGTTCAACGAGATCGCCGCCGAGGCCAAGCAGCCGGCCTGGAAGCCGGAGTCGTTCAAGACCGTCACGATCTGACGCGCCCCGGCGAATCCCACCTCCGGTAGGCCGGGGTTTATCCCCCGACACGCACAAATTGTCGGTCGGGGTTCATCCCCGACTCGAACAACGTCGGGCACAAAGCCCGACCTGCGGGCGGTGGCGGCCCGGCCTACCCGCCCAGACCGACGCGCAAGCCGGAACGCTCTTGCGTTCCGGCGTCACCCGCACTCCCTCGACCGACCGGCCCGCCGTGCGGGCCGCCACGACTTCCACCATGATCGCGCCTTTTGGCATGAAGGAACTGATCCATCCCTGGCGGCGCCTGCTGCGCGAGCCGGAGATGGTCATCCTGCTCGTGAGCAACCTGGTGCTCGGCCTCGCCTATTCCTTCGTCGTGCCGTTCTACTCGCTCTGGGGCACGATGCACGTGGGGATGTCCAACTGGGGCTTCGGCGTCTTCATGACGATCACCTCGATCAGCGGCATCGTCATCAGCACGGTGCTGGCCCGATGGTCGGACACGCACCTGAGCCGCCGCGCGGTGCTGCTGCTCGGCTGCGCGATGGGCGTCATCGGTTACCTCGGCTACGCCTACGTGCGCAACGTCGTCGGGTTGACGATCATCGGCTCCGTGGCGCTGGGCATCTCGTCGATCACGTTCGCCCAGCTGTTCGCGTGTGCGCGCGAATCGCTCGGCCGGCACGGCATCCCCCAGTCGGAGGCGCCGCTCTACATGAACATCTTCCGGCTGCTGTTCTCGCTGGCGTGGACCATCGGCCCGGCGATCTCGGCCTGGGTGATGATCCACTTCGCGTACGAGGGCATCTTCCTCGTGTGCGTCGGCTTCTTCGCCGTGCTGTTCGTCATCGTCTGGTTCTTCATCCCGGCGCGGCCGCCGCCGGCGGCCAACGTCGCCACGCGGCAGCCGCTGATGCAGGTGCTCCGCCGGCCCGACCTGCTCTGCTACTTCGCCGCGATCGCCCTGGTGTTCGCCTGCACGACGATGGGCATGATGAACCTGCCGCTCATGATTCTCCGCACGCTGCACGGCACGGAGCAGCAGATCGGCATCGCCTACAGCGTGGCGCCGGTGTTCGAGCTGCCGTTCATGTTCTACTTCGGCCTGCTGGCCTCGCGCGGGAGCCCGGGGCGCCTCATCCGCCTCGGCGTGTTCATCGCCATCGCCTACTACGCGGCGCTCACGCAGGTGCAGGCGCCATGGCACATCTATCCCGCGCAGATCCTGAGCGCGGCGATGATCGCCATCGTGTCGGGCATCGCGATCACCTTCTTCCAAAGCTACATTCCCGACCAGCCCGGGACGGCCACCAACCTCTACACCACGGCCAACCGCCTCGGCTCGACCGCCGGCTACCTGTTCTTCGGGTCCCTCTCCGAGGCGCTCGGCTACCGGATGGTCTTCCTCGTCTGCACCGCGCTCTGCGGCGCGGCGTTCCTGTTGCTGTGGCTGGCCCGCGAGCAGCACGAGCACCTCGAGGCGGCGCCGGCCTAGGGCAGTGCAAATAGAGTTGTAGCGGACCTCTTGTGTAGGTCGGGCTTTACGCCCGACAGTCGGGCGCAAAGCCCGACCTGCAAGAATCGCCCGCTCAGGCCTTGGCCTCGATCGAGGCCGCCATCTCGAGGGCGATCTGGCGGCAGGCCTTGAGGTCGGTCTTGCCGGTGCCAAGGAGCGGAATCGCGTTC